>DASTJG010000243.1:0-5439 GCA_035716785.1 Anaerolineales bacterium | reverse complement strand
GCTGCAATCATTTCAGTGCCCGGAGTGGTTCCGCGATGCAAAACTTGGGTTCTGGGCGCATTGGGGGCCTCAGGCAGTCCCGATGTACGGCGACTGGTATGCACGCAATATGTATCTGGAAGGATCCGATCAATACCGGTTTCATCGGCGCACCTATGGACATCCCTCGAAATATGGATTCAAGGATATATGCACCTCGTGGAAGGCAGAAAACTTTGATCCGGATGCCCTGATGCAGCAGTATCAGCAGGCTGGCGCCCGTTATTTTGTGGCGCTGGCAGTGCATCACGACAATTTTGATTGCTGGGACTCAAAGCATCATCACTGGAACTCTGTCAACATCGGTCCACAAAAGGACATTGTTGGACTTTGGAAGCAGGCAGCCACCCGGTATGGGCTACGCTTTGGTGTCACTGAACATCTGGAGCGTAGTTACTCATGGTTCAACACCAATAAGCTGGCAGACAAGGCCGGTCCGTATGCCGGAGTTCCATATGACGGTGCCGATTCGCAGTATGCAGATTTTTATTTTCCGCCGCATGGTGATATTTCGTTTGCTTATCCGGCCAACCCGCCCGAGTGGTGGAAAAAACGATGGTTCCTGCGCGTGCGTGACCTGCTTGAACGATATGAGCCTGATCTGCTCTATACCGATGGCGCGGTCCCATTCGGTGAAGTGGGGCGTCGATTGATCGCTCATTTCTATAATATAAACATAAGAAATCATGGCGGGTATTGTCAGGCTGTTTATACGCTCAAACATCTCGGCGGGGAGTTCGAGCACAATCATGGCGAGTATGTCGAGAACATAGGTGTTTTAGATGTGGAACGTGGAGTGGTTTCTGAGATCCATTCCCAGCCCTGGCAAACGGATACCTGCATCGGCGGGTGGTTTTACGACCGGCGTGCCGTGTACAAAACAACTGCAGACATCGTGCATATGCTGGTGGACATTGTCAGCAAGAATGGCAATCTGCTTTTGAATATCCCGTTACGACCGGATGGGACGTTTGATGATGAATGCATGCATGTGATGCAAGGGGTCGGCAAGTGGATGGCAGCGAATGGCTCAGCCATCTACGAGACGCGACCCTGGAAAGTCTTTGGCGAAGGACCGACCCGGGCCGTGGAGGGCGCGTTCAGCGAAGCCTCGCAGCAATGGAAGGCGCGAGATTTTCGATTCACCTGCAAAGGGGATACAGTCTACGCGTTCCAAATGGCCTGGCCGGTTGACCGACAGGCGGTCATCCCCTCTTTGAAACTCACCGATACACTGCGTGTAAAAGAAGTCAGCCTGGTTGGATATGAAGGGATCGTTTCCTGGAGCCAGATGGCAGATGGTCTGCATATTGACCTGCCGCCGGAGCCACCCTGTGAAGCCGTCCACGTTTTTTCGATACGGCTGTACGCTTAAATCGACTGGCTGGAATTTGACATGGAAGCCAGTCGATCCAAATAAGGCCGCAGGGCAGGGAATAGAGGGCGATATACGTCCTCGAACAAACGGTTGTAAAAAGCATGGCCGAATGCATTTGGCTCGATCGGCTGCGGGAGAATATGGGTCATTTCCTGGGCAGCCTCGCGAGCGTTTGCATAACAGCCCACCGCAGTAGCTGCCAGAATACCTGCTCCGAGTGCCGCTGCCTCCGTAGTGGTAGCACGAAAAACTGGTTTATTGGTAATATCTGCAATAATTTGACACCAAAGATCGCTTTGTGCACCACCGCCCATTGCAATGTAGCGCTTCACAGGCTGCCCCAGTGCTTTTTCCACGCCCAGCGTGCCCAAATGCTGTTCGAAAGCCACCCCCTCCAGAATGGCCCGGTAAAGATGCGACAATTGATGGAAACCGCGCCAGCCAACAACAATGCCGCTGGCAAACGGATCCCAATAAGGGCCAAGCACGCTGTTCCAATACGGAACTACCACCAGTCCGGCGCTGCCGGGCGGCACTGCACTGGCTGCCTGATTATAAAAATTTTGAAGCTGGGCAATGTCCTGACCAGGCTGGCTGGCAATCTTTTCCAGAAACCAGGCGAGCGTATACCCGCCGCCGAGTTGAACCGTCTCCAGTAAATAGGATCCGGGAACTCCACCGGTCATTGTTCGAAAAGCGGGATCGAAGATATATTGGTCGCTGAACGTTCCCGAAATTACCGATGTTCCCAGCGACAAATATGCATCGCCGGGAGAAGTGATGTTAACCCCCAGGCCGCTCCCCTGCCCATCGCCAATGCCCGCCACCACCGGCAGTCCAACCGGCAGGCCACAAGCTTCGGCAGCAGCCGGGGTAAGAGAGCCAACGATCGTTCCCGGTGGGTATGCTTCAGGAAGTTGGTCGAGACGGATACCGACTTGATCTAACAAAGACTCGGCCCAACAGTTGTTCTGTATGTCGAACAACCCGGTCGGGTCAGCACAACCCCAGCCAGTACGGTATAAACCCGTTAAACGATGAACCAGAAATCCATGCACATCCAGATATTTGCGCGCCTGAGTAAATACATCCGGTCTGTGTTCCTTGAGCCAGGCGATTTTCGCAATGGTCAAATTGACCGAGAGTCTTTTGCCAGTCAGGCGGTGGAATTTATCCTGCCCCAGAGTTTGCTCCAAAGACGGCAGGAGTTCGCGCGCCCGTTCATCCATCCAAACGATGCCATTCATCAACGGGCGATCGTGTTCATCGAGTGGGACAAATGTCTCACGCTGGTGCGCGATGCAAAGAGCCTTCAGCCGACTATCATCTACCTGACTCACCGCCTGTCGAATCGCGTGAGTCATCGATACCCACCAGGATTCGGCAGGCTGTTCATGCCAGGCAGGCTGGGGAGCCAACAGGGCAAGAGAGCTGTATCCTTTGGCAATCGCCTCGCCACGACAATCCCATATGATCGCCTTACAGGCGGTTGTACTACTGTCGAGACCCACAACCAGAGGGGAAAGGTCATTCATTATCTTCTTGTCCCTTTCTGCGCCAAGGTCCGCATACAAGATTACTTTGGATTAATTGAGTTCAGACGATCCTAAACTTTGCCTGCAGCGCCCGGTCATCCAGCGAGTGCTGGCCGACGATCAGCGTATAGCTGGCCGGCTCCACAGTCCAGCCCGACTGTTCGTCATAATACGCGAGGTCTTTGACCGGGATGTCCACCTGGACAGTTTTGGTCTCGCCCGGTTTCAACTGGACCCGCCGGAAAGCCTTTAACTCCTTCGGCGCGCGCTCGACCTGAGAGGATGGCATGGCAACATAGACCTGGACAACGGTGTCTCCGGCCACTTGCCCGCGGTTGGTCACTTCCAGCGCGATAGTGAGGGTATCGCGCGCTCCCAGCGACGTGTCCGACAGGCGAAGGTGATCGAACTCGAATGCCGTGTAACTCAGCCCAAAGCCAAACGGGAAGGCCGGAACGGCTCCATCCCGCTCCAACTTGCGGTAGCCATGCCATAAATCGTACGTGATCGCCTTCGCGTTCATGTCGTAATCGGGCAGGTCTTCGGACCGGGCGGCGAAGACACAGGGCAGCTTGCCGCTTGGATTGACTTTCCCCAACAGGATATCCGCGAAAGCATGTCCGCCTTCCATACCCGGGTACCACAACATAAGAATCGCCGGGACCTGCCCGCGCCAGTTCTCTGTGATGATCGCGCTGCCTCCCATCATTGCCACCACTGTGCGCGGGTTGGACGCGGCAACTGCCTGGATCAGCGCTTCATCATCGGGGTGCAGTGTCAGCAGTTTGCGGTCCCCGCCCGGCGGCATGGCATTAGCGACATTGTTCGTCGCGCCCATGTTTGCCATCATCGCCTGCGCGATGGGCATTTCTTCGGGAGTAGGCGGAGGGAAATTTTTCGAAAGCTCGGCCATCGAATCGGGGGAAACGTACTCGCCTTCATCCAGGTGTGTGTACCCGACAACAAGGACTACCACGTCAGCTTCGCCGGCCACCTGCGCCGCCCGGACGGGATCGCTCCCATCGTCATAGATGATTTCTGCCTGCCCCTCCAGCGCTTCCTGCAGCCCCTGAAATGGGGTGACCACATAAGACGGGCGGGTATTCGAAGAACCACCGTCACCCGTGTTTGGTACAGCAGCCAGTTTGCCGATCACCGCCAGCTTCTCTATCTTTTTTAGTGGCAGCAGCGCGCCTTCATTCTTCAAAAGAACGATCGCCTTTTCCGCTGCTTCACGGGCGACCATGCGGTGTGCTTCGCTGCCGACTACATCCAGGGAATATTCCTGTGGGTCGCGGCCCTGGGCAAAACGGATCTGTTGTCTCAGCACGCGCAGCGCGGCATCATCGATCCGCTCGACCGGCACTTCCCCGCGCTCCACCAGGCTTTTGAGGTGCTGCCTGTGGATCATATCGAAGGGCATCTCAATATCCTGCCCGGCCAGCGCAGCCTTCCTGGAATCGCGCATGCCGAAGATGAAGTCGGTCATTACAAAGCCCTGGAAGCCCCACTGTTTTTTTAGAATCTCGGTGAGCAGCCCGTAGTTCTGCCCGCACCACTCGCCATTGACACTGTTATACGCGCTCATGATCGAAGCAACACCCTCCTCAACAGCGCGCTTGAAATGACGCAGGTAGATCTCGTGGAGCGGACGAGGGGCGATGGTCACGTCCACGCTGAAGCGGGCGTTTTCCATCGAATTCAGCGCGTAATGTTTGGCGCAGGCCATCACATGCTTCTGGACGCCGCGCGCCAGCGCAGCCCCGAACTCGCCCAGATGAATGGGATCTTCGCCGTAGGTTTCCTGCGCGCGCCCCCAGGCTGGGTGTCGCAGCAGGTTGATGCATACACCACCGAAGAAATTCCCACCCATGGCGCGCAGTTCGCGCCCGATCACGTCGCCGACCCGTTCTTCCAGCTCAGGGTCAAAGGTAGCCCCGCGGCCCATGGAAACCGGGAAGGTGGTGCCGCCATCCATGATCACCCCCCGCGGACCATCCGCGAAGCGCACGCCAGGGATGCCCAGCCGCGGCACAGCCCCAGCCACCCAGGGATGGTCGGCGTAGCCGCCCCCCATCATATCGGCCATGCCTAGCCAGAATGGTGGATCTCCCGACATCATCTTGATTTTCTCGTCTTGTGTCAGTTGTCCAAACAGCTCGCCCGCCCGCGCATCGATCTGTTCATCGCTTAGCTGTTCGGACGTTTCCAAGCCGGCGAAAGCCGGGCCGTGAAACTTAGCTTTTACTCCCATGCGTTCCTCCAAGAAAAATTAGCTGGCTGATTTTTGATTACTTGGAAATTACCTATTGACATTATATTGCTTTTTTGCAATAATGACTATAACGTTTCCGGAAACGTTACCGGAAACAGTATCAAAGGTCGCTATGAAAAGAAACTCAAAAGCGGTCACCATCCGAGACGTAGCCAGTAAAGCTGGTGTTTCAGTGACTACCGTTTCGCGGGTTCTAAACGGTAAAGATGACA
>DASTJG010000242.1:0-3530 GCA_035716785.1 Anaerolineales bacterium | reverse complement strand
TCACAGTAGAAGTTAAGCTCGAGCACTTTCTGTGGATCTAAGTTGCCGATGTTCGACCCCAGCCCTGCGGCGTTTTCGTATTCGGGTCCATCGACGAGGACACAGGTACCAGCATAGGGACCTGTCTTCACGGGGAACTTGTCGACGCCGTGCGAGCAGGACATCGTACAGCCCAGCCAGCAGCCGTCAGGCAATCCCTGGGTAAAGGCTTCCTTCCAGACCTTGGTACTGATCTTCTCTGTATCCGGATGATTTCCAAAGCGATAGTTGTGCGTCGGCAAAAGGTCAAAGTGGTCCATCACCTCCAGGATATTGGCGGTACCCACTTTACGCATTTGATTCTGTGCATCATCCAGATCAGCGATTTCCTTGTTGATGCGCTGACCCGCTTTGCGGACGAGAGCCATGTCGGCGACACCGTTCTTGTCACCGCTCATGTCGCTGAAACGGCAGACGATCGCGGCAATTTTCTTATCGCGGAAGACACGCCCCGGGCCGCCGCGCCCGGCCTGTTTGAGCCGCGCCTCCTTGCGGCGGACGTCATACCACGAGGAGTTGATCACTGCAAAGCGGATATAGTTCGCCGCCTGCCCACTGGACAGGACCGCCACGCCACGCTTGCCTCTTTCATCGCCACCATACTTCGCCGTCAGCATATTGCCAATGAGGTGGGAATCTGCTTCTTCGAAGGTATATGGCTCAACTGTGACCCGGCCGGTATCGCCATCGATAAAGATGATCACATCCTCAGCCGCCTTGCCCTGGATTTCCAGCGCGTCGAAACCCGAGAATTTCAGGAACGGGCCGAAGTATCCACCGACGTTGCTGTCGATCACGTTCTCGGTCAGCGGACCAAGTGTCACAACCGTAGCCTTACCGGTACCAGGATACGCCGTGATCCCGCAAATGGGACCGTTTGCAATGATCAGTTCGTTCTGTGGATCATTCCATTTGGTCTCGGGTGTAACTGCATCCCACAACAACTTAAGAGCGAACCCACGCCCACCTGTGAAGACGTCCTTCATCTGTTGTGTAACAGGTTTTTCGCGGATGGTATTGGTGTCCAGATTGATGTAAAGTGTTCGATTGGCATATCCGCGTTCGACGGGACGAAGTTCATAGGTAAATTCTGCAAGCAGGGTCGATTCAGTCGGCAGAGTCATATAGGTTCTCCTTGGTTACTCAAATGCAAATCGGAATGGCATTTTGTCACCTTAATTATCCCAATATTGACCTTGATTGCCTACTGACTATCTTCCCCTTCTGGTAGTGCCAAGAGGCAGGCTGATTTGTAGGGATATAATCGAAATATCATGTCACTCTGAGGGAGCGCTCTTCGCGACCGAAGAGTCTCGCCGCTTCGCGGCGGGATCCTCCCCGGCACCGAACCTCCGGGGCGGTGTCGCCTTCGCTCAGGATGACATTTTGAGGAAGTTGTATGAACGTATCTGATGCTATTCGATTAAAACGCGCAGTGCGCAAATTTCAGGACAAACCTCTGCCCGAGGAGGTAGTCCTCGCTATCCTGAATGCCGGGCGCAGGTCACAATCGTCGAAAAACGAACAGACCTGGCACTTTATCGCCATTCGGGATAAAGCCATTCTCAAAGCGCTCTCCGAGTGCGGGGAGTGGGCCGGGCATCTCGGGGGCGCGGCGCTGGGCGTTGCCATCCTCACGCCTGACCCGGAAGGAAAATTCCAGATCATGTTCGATGCCGGACAGGCTGCGGCGTTCATGCAGCTTGCCGCCTGGGAGCTGGGAGTCGGCTCGGTCCCAGCTTCGATCTACGAGCCGGAGAAGGCGCGCCAGATCCTGGGCTTCCCCGCTGAGTGGCATCTGAGGATCGCACTGTCGTTCGGGTATCCGCTGGAGGAAGAAAAGCTGTCCGCGGCACCCAGGAAGGGCGGACGACGGTCGCTGGAGGAAGTGGTCCATTGGGATCGGTGGTGAGACGATTTACAATTGGCGGCCTTTATAAGTTTGTTCGGCAATACTGACATTACAACAAAAACGAAGGAGCTTCGATGAATAAACAGCTTTTGAACGGCGAGTGGCAATTCCGTCAATGTGGCACGCAGGAGTGGCTGCCCGCAACCGTTCCCGGGGGAGTCCATACCGATTTACTGGCATTGGGAAAAATTCCCGACCCGTTTGTGTCCGACAACGAGCTCAAGGTAATATGGGTCGCTGAAACGGACTGGGAGTACCGCCGCACGTTCAATATCGACACAGCGCTGTTCACAGAGGAGAACGTCCTCCTCGTGTGTGACGGGCTCGACACCATTGCCGATGTCTATCTCAACGGGAGATATCTCGGCCACGCGGAAAATATGTTCCGCCGCTGGGAATGGAACGTGAAGGGAGTCCTGCGCGCGGGCGAGAACGAACTGCGCGTCCTGTTCAGCTCGCCCGTGCGTTTCATCACGGCCAGGCAGGCACAGCTCCCGCTGCAGGGCGGCGGCGACATCCCGGGCGGGCCGCATCTGCGCAAGGCTCCCTGCCACTGGGGCTGGGATTGGGGTCCGAAATTGCCACCCATCGGCATCTGGGAGGACATCCGGATCGAAGGCTTCTCCGCGAGGCTGGAGGATGTCCATTTGCGGCAGCAGCACAGGGACGCAGGCAGTGTCACCATCACGGCAGAGGTTAAGGTCAAAGGTCAATCTGCTTCGCCGCTGACTGCCAGCTTGAAAATAGTCGCTCCGGACGGACAGGAATGGCTGGCCGAGGATTCCCTGTTCAACATGTACGTTGATGATGACGAGCCAATTGTCACTCTGCAATCTGAAATCGAAAAACCGCAATTGTGGTGGCCGAACGGTTATGGGTCCCAGCCATTGTATGATGTGGAAGTTACATTGAAAGACGGCAAGACGGTCCTCGACCAGCGCAACTACAAAATCGGTCTGCACACCATCGAACTACGCCAGGAGCCTGACCAGTGGGGAAAGGAGTTTACCTTCTACGTCAACGGTGTGCGCCTGTTCGCCAAGGGCGCGGACTGGATCCCGACCGATTCCCTGCCTACGCGCATCACCGAGGCACAACTGGAAATGCTGATCAAAGCTGCCGTGGATGCCAACATGAACATGCTGCGGATCTGGGGCGGCGGCTACTACCCTGAGGACATGTTCTACGACCTGTGTGACCGCTACGGCATTCTGCTCTGGCAGGACTTCATGTTCGCCTGCGGCATTTATCCGGCAGACGCGGATTTCTTCGAGAATGTGAGAGTGGAGGCGATGGAAAATGTGCGCCGTCTGCGGCATCATGCGGCACTGGCGATCTGGTGCGGCAACAACGAGATGGAACAGGGCTGGTGTGACTGGGGCTGGAACAAGCCCGACGACCCACTGAACCAGCGGCTCAAGGATGGCTACGATCGCATGTTCCATCACATGCTGCCCGAATTGCTCGCGTCGGAAGATCCGGACCATCCGTATTGGCCCAGTTCCGCCTCCGCCAATACGCTGTTCGAGGGCGCGAATAATCAGGTGCAGGGGGACTGTCACTACTGGGACGTCTGGCA
>DASTJG010000241.1:0-8330 GCA_035716785.1 Anaerolineales bacterium | reverse complement strand
ATGAGAGCGAATGGCGCTGGCAGGTCGAATTTTATAACCGCCGGTAGGGGTAGGTCAGCTCCCTTCGGGAGTGCTTCGCGAAGATCTGCCCCTACGGTAACAAAATTTGTCTTACAAAAGGATGACCTTTGGCGCTCCCGGTTATGACGCAATACACTAGCCCCAGCGCCTACAAGGAGACATAATCAGGGTGAGAGCATACTGACTTATTCCTGTCAAACTTCTCAGATAAGGAGTGCCAATGCCTGCAAAAGGTTGGATCGAAGTCAGCGATACATACTGTAAAGGCTGCGAGTTATGCCTGAGTGCATGTCCACAGGAGGTGATGGAACTGGACATGACCAGGCTTACCCCCAAAGGCTACCACCCCGCGCACACATTCAAAGATGGCTGCACGGGGTGTGCTATTTGTGCGCTGGTTTGTCCAGACGCGGCGATCACAGTCTATCGCGAAACTACCAAAGCAGTTCCTGCAACACCATAATTTATCGTAGGTGCGACCAGCCGGTCGCACCTACCTATTTCAGGAGAAATGAATGACACGTGAATTGTGGAAAGGCAACGAAGCCATTGCTGAAGCAGCTGTTCGGGCAGGGCTCGAAGCCTACTTCGGTTATCCGATCACCCCGCAGACGGAAATCCTGGAGTATCTTTCCAGGCGCATGCCCGAGCTTGGGCGCGCGTTCGTACAGGCAGAATCGGAACTCGGCGCGATCAACATGGTCTATGGCGCGGCCTGTGCCGGTGTGCGCGTCATGTCCACATCCTCCAGCCCGGGTGTAAGCCTCATGATGGAGGGACTCTCGTATATTGCCGGCACAGAAATCCCGGCGGTGCTGGTCAACGTGATGCGCGGCGGGCCGGGTCTCGGCAACATCGCACCCGCTCAGGCAGATTACAACCAGGCTGTCCATGGCGGCGGTCACGGCGACTACAGGAACATTGTGCTGGCGCCCGCCTCCGTGCAAGAAGCAATTGATTTGATGGCTCTTTCTTTCGACCTGGCGGAAAAGTACCGCTCGATTTGCATGGTCATCCTCGACGGCTCCCTCGGCCAAATGATGGAGCCCGCGCAGATGCCTGAGATGAAACCGATCCGGCGCGCCAACTGGGATTGGGCTACCGACGGCCGCATGGGTAAACGCGAACGCCGCATCCTGACTTCCATTTATTTGGATCCCCCGGAAGAAGAGAAAATGAACCTCCGGCAGATCTCGCGCTGGAGAGCGATCCAGACGAACGAAGTTCGCTACAAAGAATATTTCCTCGATGATGCAGAATTCGTCATCATCGGTTTCGGAACTGCGGGACGCGTGGCGCTCTCAGCGGTGCGCGCCGCACGCCAGCAAGGCATCAAGGTTGGCTTGTTGCGGCCGATCACCGTCAGCCCGTTCCCATTCGAGATCATCGAGCAGCTGGCGGGACGCGTGAGCGCGTTCCTGGTCACAGAGATGAACGCGGGTCAGATGCTGGAGGATGTCCGTCTGGCAGTGAAAGGACGCGCCCCCATCGAATTCTACGGGCGCATGGGCGGCGTGGTGCCCCTCCCGGATGAACTTCTGCGCGAGATCCAGCGTATCGCCGCGGGACCATTATCGGTTGACGTCAACCCGCGTGACGCCTGGTACGAACGCATGGTAGCGACGAGGTAAAAATGACAATGACTGCTACGAATAATCTGGTCTACGAACGACCTGTGGGCTTCACCGACACCCCAACACACTATTGCCCTGGCTGCACTCACGGCGTGGCACACCGGCTGGTCGCGGAAGTGCTCGAAGAAATGGGACTGATCGACAGGACGATCGGCGTCGCGCCGGTGGGCTGTTCGGTGTTCGCCTACAACTACTTCGATACCGATTTTGTCGAAGCGCCGCACGGACGCGCGCCTGCCATGGCAACCGGCATCAAACGCGTCCTGCCCGACCGCATCGTTTTCACCTATCAGGGCGATGGCGACCTGGCTTCGATCGGCACGGGCGAGATCGTCCATGCCGCGGCACGCGGCGAGAACATCACCGTGATCTTCATTAATAACGCCAACTTCGGCATGACCGGCGGACAGATGGCTCCGACTACACTGCCCGGCATGAAGACCACCTCCTCCCCCAACGGGCGCGATGTGGAGACACAAGGCTATCCCATCCGCGTGGCAGAGATGCTGGCAACGCTGGACGGCGCAGGATATGTTGTGCGCCGCTCGCTGCATGACCCAAAGAACATCCGACTGGCAAAGAAAGCCATTCGGCTCGCCTTCGAAACACAGACGCATGGACTCGGCTTCTCGCTGGTCGAACTGCTTTCGACGTGTCCCACGAACTGGGGTATGACCCCCGTCGAGTCGTTGAAGTTTGTGGAAGAACACATGGTGCCTGCTTTCCCACTGGGCGATTACAAGGTGGCAGCAGGTGTGGCACAGGTGAAAGTGTAGAGAGCAGAGAAAAGAGAACAGAGATTAGTGGTCAGTATCCGGTGAAAGCCGCTACTGCTCTCTACCCTCCACTCTCTACTCTCTGCTCACGGAGTGAGCAAATATGCAAAAAGAAATCATGATCGCTGGATTTGGCGGGCAAGGCGTTCTATTTGGTGGACAAGTGATCGCATATGCTGCGATGGATGCAGGCAAAGAAGTCACCTGGATCCCGTCCTACGGTCCCGAGATGCGCGGCGGCACGGCCAACTGCACCGTGGTCATTGCGGACGAAGAGATCGGCTCGCCGCTGGTCAAGCATCCGCCGCTGGCTGTTGCCCTGAACCTGCCATCGTTCGATAAATGTGAAGAAGTACTGGCGCCCGGTGGGACGCTGATCGTCAACCAATCGATGGTGGATCGCGAGGCGAAGCGCAAGGATATCAACGTCATCTTTGTGCCATGCAACGAGATCGCCGAAGAGATCGGCAGCAAAAAACTGCTCAACATGGTCGCGGTCGGCGCGTTGCTGACAGCGTTACCTGAAATCACAATGAAGGATGTCGAGAAGGTATTGGAAGCTCATTTACCGGCCCGCCACAAACATCTCCTGCCGCTGAATTGTGAAGCGCTGAGGAAAGGGTTTGAGGCAGCAAGTAAAGTACCAGCGTAAAAAGTAATAAGTGAAAAGACGCCCGTCTCGCAAGAGGCGGGCTATTTTTTTTGTCCCAACTTACTCTATAGTAGTGACAATGCTAATGCATAAGAGGAATTTGCGACTCGGTTTCACTACACGAAAGGCATCGTCAAATGAGGCGCGAACAAAATGTGCAAGCAGTGTTAATTACAAAGAGACGAAAGGAGAACAAAATGACAAACGCAAGAAGATTCAGACACATCCTGGCGGTTGGCGCCCTTCTGCTGGCGCTGATCGTGTCTGCATCGGGGCCTGTTTCGGCAAAATCAGAGATCGGTCATGGCCGGCCCCCCAACGATCCTGTCCGGTTCTACACCCCCAAACCAAACAAGGAGGCACTCAAACAAATCGTAGATCTTATCAAGAGTCATAATAAGGAGGATGCCAAACTTATTGGGAAGATGATCGCCACACCGCAGGCGGTCTGGTTCACGGCCGGGACGCCCGCGAGCGTTCGCAAGGATGTGAAGCGCGTGGTCAAGCAGGCGGCTGCCAAACGCACGGTTCCTGTCCTGGTTGCCTACAACATCCCGTTCCGCGACTGCGCCCAGTTTTCAGCCGGTGGGGCCACCACGGTTGAGGAATATCAGGCCTGGATCGATGGCTTCGCGGCCGGACTCGGCAACGCCAAGGCCGTGGTCATCCTTGAGCCTGATGGCTTGGGCATTATCCCCTGGTACGATCCCTACGCGGACGCCGACGGCTCCAGCGCGCTCGAGTGGTGCCAACCCGCGGAAGCCGACCCGGCCACCGCAGCTGCCGATCGCTTCGCGATGATGAACTACGCGGTCGATGCGTTGAAAGCGCGCCCGAACGTCAGCGTTTATCTGGATGGCACACACAGCGGCTGGCTTGGCGTTGGCGACAGCGCTCATCGCCTGTATCAGGCCGGGGTGGCACGCGCCGACGGTTTCTTCCTGAATGTCTCCAACTACCAGTACTCGGTCAACCAGGTGCAGTACGGGACCTGGATCTCGAGCTGTCTTGCCATCGCTGCTACTCCCGCGGAATTCAATGGCTGCCCGAACCAATACTGGAATGGCGGGCCTCTACCGGCGCACATCGCGCAGCTCTGGGGCGAATGGAACGGAGTCGCCATGGACAAGTTCGGTGAATGGAGCGAGACATCAGAAGTCCAGGCGCTCGATCCTTCCGGGATCAATCAGCGTTACGCGGGCGTTGAGCCCACGACCCACTTCGTGATCGATTCAAGCCGCAACGGACAGGGTCCCTGGAACCCAACGCCGGGCTATCCCGATCCTCAGGATTGGTGCAACCCGCCCGATCGCGGCTTAGGCATCCGCCCCACCGCGGACACGGGCATCGAGCTTTTGGACGCCTACCTCTGGGTAAAGATCCCCGGTGAGTCTGACGGTGAGTGCACGCGCGGGCTGGGACCCGCCGGCGAAACGGTCGATCCGGAATGGGGTCTGATCGATCCGGCGGCTGGGGACTGGTTCCCCGAGATGGCGCTCGACCTGGTCCACAACGCCAATCCGCCTCTGCCATAACAATCAGCAGCCTGGCTGTAAATAATCACGAAAGAGCAGGATGAGAAATCCTGCTCTTTCTGCTTTTATAGCACTTTCCGCCTGAAACCTGTGTACAAACTTTTCACTAAAGGCGTCGAAAATGAAACATTATGTAACATCGATAAACTTGGGTTACAACTGGCTAACAACCAGTAGAAATTAAGTTATAAATGTGTCACAATATGATTCACTTATAAGTAGCGTGAGATCCCGCTTCTGTACAGCATGTGGAGGTACCATGCAAAGGCACCAACAGAAGGTCAAATGCGAGGATACGCTCAGGGTAGGAAAAGAACAGATCAAACGGATGATCGCCGCATCATCAACCGTCATGGCGGTAGAGTCTGCGACAAGGGACAACGCTTCATTTTGCTTTGCCGCGCTTTGCGGGGGAAAACTTATAAAAGGATGCAAAAACTCTTCCAATTGATGATAGACCATTGGATATCTTTGGATTCATAAAAGGAGTCCCAAATGAACGAACATGGACAGGAAATAGATATGGGATTTACACGGGAGGTGCTCCCGGCATGTCACCATATATGTCTGATCTACGACAACGAGGAGCAGCGTCGAAAAATAGTCTCCGAATATCTGGCAGCCGGCTTGAAGCGGGGAGAAATCGTCCGCTACTTCGCGGACACGACCGCCCCGGAGGAGATCCGCGGCTGGCTCTTGGAAATGGGGATCGAGTCAAAGGATGATGACTCTTTCCGGATCATCAAAGCGGAAATTGCTTACTGCCCGAGTGGAAGTCTTGTGCCTCAGCAAGTGCTTGATAATGCCGTCGCCCGCTATGCCGCGGCTAAAAATGTCGGCTATAGCGGCTCGCGCGCTTGCGGCGAAATGACCTGGGTGCTTAGAGACATCCCCGGCTCTGAGCGTCTGCTGGAATACGAAGTTGGACTGAATATGATCCATGATGAATTTCCTCACGTCGGAATGTGCCAGTACGACGCCCGCCTCTTCGACGGAGCAATGTTATTCAAGGTGCTTCAGGTACATCCATACATGGTCGCACAGGGACAAGTTGTGAGGAATCCGTTTTACATCCAGCCAGAGGAATTCCTGGCGAAGCTCCACAAGAATGCTTGATCCTTAGGAGGTCTGGTTGGTCAGGTTCACCTTGTGGACAACCTGACCGGCCTTGAGTACACATTCGGCTTGCATCAACACCCCATTGCAAGTCTGGCAAGTAAATAGGCGACAGTTATGGTTGAAGCAAACGGTCAGCAAAATGACCAGAGTCAGGGATGGCAAAAGGCGGACGCGCGCATTCTCGGACAAATCCTGGCAGCGCAAAACGTTGTATTTGCTTTGCCCGATACGATCCATATTGCTGAGTTCTATGCCCAGACACTGCTATCAATTCCGGGAATTATTGGCTGCCGGGTCTGCCTGGGAAACAAGTCGATCCAGGTGGGGGAGATGCAAAACAGCGTTTGCGGCGCATGCGAGACATTGCGCAGCATGGACGAAAAGGAGCACATACTTGCTCCAGTCGATTCGAACTTTCAGTGCAACCTGATGGGTCAGTCTGACATACGGATTATCACGATCGATTCCTATCAACATCATTTTGGTTTCTTCGTTTCCAGAATCAACAATACGGCTGCTTTTGATGTTTATCATCCTTTTATCCATAATCTCTCCAGCTATGTAGCTGTCATCCTTGAAAACCGCCTGCAGAAAGACTGGTTGCAAAAGGCACGTGATGAGCTGGAGCGCAAGGTAGAAGATCGCACGCACGATTTGATGGTTGCCAATGAAGAACTTGACGCGGCCCGCCTCGCCGCGCTTGATAGCGTCCAGGAGGCTGTTGAAGCGCGGCAGCGCATTGAGCAGGCTAACACCGATCTACAGCGTGAAGCTATCGAGCGCAAACACGTGGAGGAGGCCTTACGCGCCAGTGAGCAAAAACTAGAGGAGGCGGCGCGGATCGCGCATGTCGGCTACTGGGAACGCGATTTTGTTGCAGAAAGTATTACCCTTTCAGACGAAGCCTGTCAAATCTTTGGGTTGCCGTTGCAGAATCGCCTCCCAAAATTGGCTGAATGGCACGTGCAGTGGTTGAACTTGATTCACCCGGAGGACCAACCGAGAGTGACACAGATATTGACCGATGCACTTGCAGGTGGTCCGCCCTACAACGTAGATTATCGTGTAGTCCGGCCCGATGGCGAGGTCCGCAACATCCACAGCTACGCAGAGTTGATACGAGACGAGTTGGGAAAGCCCTTGCGCATGTTCGGCACAATGATCGATATCACCGAGCGCAAACGCACTGAGGAAGAAATCCGAAGACTTAATCAAGAGCTCGAGCAACGGGTGGTCGAACGCACATTTCAGCTGGAATCTGCAAACAAGGAGCTGGAGGCTTTTGCTTATTCCGTCTCCCACGATCTCCGTGCACCGCTGCGCCACATCGACGGCTTTATCGCACTGCTGCAAAATCAGACGGCGAGCGTCCTGGACGATCAGAGCCAGCACTACATGGATATGATCGCCGAGTCGGCCAAAAAGATGGGCTTCCTGATTGATGATCTCCTGTCCTTCTCGCGCATGGGTCGCAATGACATGGTCGAATCGCAGGTGGACTTGAATGAATTGGTCCGGGAGGTTGTTCAGGAAGCCAGGCCCGAAACCGAGGGCAGGAACATCCGCTGGGAAATTGCATCGTTACCCGTCGTGACCGGTGACCGGGCCATGCTGAAAGTCGTGCTGACCAATTTGATCTCCAACGCACTCAAATTCACACGCCCGCGTCAGCAGGCGGAAATCGAGATTGGTTGTGTGCCTGATCAGAAAGAGGAAGTCGGAGTGTTCGTACGCGACAACGGTGTCGGCTTCAACATGGATTACGTCGACAAACTCTTCGGTGTCTTTCAGCGTTTGCATCGGGCGGATGAATTCGAGGGAACAGGCATTGGACTTGCGAACGTGCGCCGCATCATCAGTCGTCATGGCGGCAGAACCTGGGCAGAGAGTGAAATCGATCACGGCACTACTATTTACTTCTCGCTGCCCAAATCGAATGCATAGCAGTGTCCATGCACAGTGCTGCTCACAAATACTCACACTGGATCAGGATACAAAAAACAAAGGCATGAACAATGGTTCAGAGAAAGGAGCGATGAGGATGAAAACAGAGAAAACTCTTGCATGCCGAATCTACAGATTCACAATTGCACTGGTTATTGCCACCCTCGTAGTTGCGTGCGCCAGCGCCCAACCCGCCCCTGATACTTTGGTCAATGAACCGCACACACAACCGGCAGCCACTCTGCCTCCCAGCTCAGTTGGAGTGTCCGGTGGAGAGTGGAGTCTTGTCAAAGCCGCTGAACCCTATCGAGGGGTTAGCGTGACCGTCTCTTTCTTACCCCGTCCTGGTTATGAGGCCGCGATCAGTTTAATTCCACAATTCGAACAATTGACTGGGATCAAAGTCAGATGGGAGTCCATTTACTACGAACAAATGCGTAATGCCCTGGTATTGGACTTTACCAGCGATACGCCAAAGTTTGACGCTGTGCTGATCGACGTTGTTTGGGTGGGTGAGTTCGCATCTGCCGGCTGGATCACGCCTCTGCCTCCGTTTTACAATGACCCGGCTTTAGCCGACCCGAACCTGGACCTGGATGATTTCTTCCCCATCCTGCTCGAATCGTTTGGCACCTGGGATGAGAGAATC
>DASTJG010000240.1:0-3280 GCA_035716785.1 Anaerolineales bacterium | reverse complement strand
GGCTGTTTCCCGAGGACCTCTGCCAGGTAGAACAGTTCGGCGATGCTGTTAACGCGCAGGACGCCGCTGCGGCGAAAGGCTACTTCGAGGACCTCGTCGCTGCCGGTCAGGGACCCGGTATGGGACGCGGCGGCTTTGGCGGCTCCCTCGGTGCGGCCTGGTTTGATCACAATGATCGGTTTGGTCAATGCCACTTCACGCGCCGCAGAGAGAAACGCCCGCGCATTGCCGATCGTCTCCATGTAGATCACGATGCTTTTGGTGTGCGGATCATCTCCCAGATAATAGATGAGATCGCTCCAGTCCACGTCCAGCATCGAGCCAACGGAGACAAAAGAACTGAACCCAACGTTCTCTCGCAGACTCCAATCCAGGATGGCGGTGCACAGCGCGCCACTCTGGCTGATGAAGCCCACACTGCCAGGGCGCGCGATTGTGGTGGCAAAGGTCGCGTTCAAGCCGCTGATGGGACTCATCACACCCAGACAGTTCGGCCCGATGATGCGCATGTTGCCGCGGCGGGCGTGTTCCAAAATTTGGCGCTCCAATTCGGCGCCCGCGGGCCCCGTTTCCTTGAAGCCAGCGGAGATGATGATCGCGCTCTTTACGCCGATATCCACGGCTTCCTTGATAATGCCCGGAATGCTCGTCGCCGGAGTGACTACGACGATCAAGTCCACCACTTCCGGAACAGCCGCGAGATTTGGGTAGGCCTTGATACCGAGAATGCTGGCTCGCTTCGGGTTGACGGGATAGATGGTCCCGCCAAACGAACTGCTGATCAAATTCCAAACGATAGTGCGCCCCACGCTGCCGACCGTTTCGGTCGCGCCAATGACGGCAACGCTTTTTGGGGCAAAGATGGCATCTAATGCCTGACGGCCGTACTGTAGAACATCATGGGCCGGGTCTAAACCTGGGTCAACAATGAGGTCCATATGATTTTCCTTTTTGTGTAGTTACCTTTCAAATAGATTATAAGACATATTATGCTTTTAACATGGAAATTGTGCGCTAAGAATTGTTAGAAATATTTGCAACGGGGAAATGGTTGCTGAGAACTAATTCCACAGGGATTATCAACATGCTTTAATCATAGTGTGACACTATCCAAATTGTGATGTTAGTCAATTGTCATTTTTTGATGACATAGCTACAATCATTGTGAAAAATTAGACAAACAGACATTGTCTGTCTAATTTGATAACAAAATCGGTGGCTTCTTTAGAAAATAACTCAGTTTCCTTTGCGGTGGGCTATATCTTCACTTCTTGGGTTGGGAGGATGGCCAAAATGTTCTCATACCACTTCGCTGGTAAATCTTTATGGGATGCATCACTTCATGGGTGAGACATCCCTTTTTTGTGGAATGATTACAACGGACAGGTGGAGAGGATGCCATCTACATCAGGTAAATTCCCGGAAGTATCAAAATACTCCCGGCCAACACACACGACAACAAATCAATAGGAGAAAATTATGGATCAAACGTCACTCAACAATCTCTTACAGCCGAAGTCTGTAGCGATTGTTGGCGCTTCTGCTCAACCGGGAAAGATTGGGTATACAGTTATTGAAAATCTGCTCAAAGGCGGATACCAGGGCAAAATCTATCCCATCAACCCGACTGCTTCTGAAATTCTCAACCTGCCAGTTTTCCCGAATATATCTGCTGTCCCGGACAAAATTGATCTGGCAGTGATTACAGTTCCGGTCAAGCTTGCCTGTCAGGTGATAGAGGAGTGTGGGCAAAAAGGTATTAAGGCATTGAGTGTGATCACCTCCGGCTTTAGCGAGGTCGGTCGCCAGGATCTCGAACAGGAAATGCTCGATATCGCCAGGCGTTATGGCATGTGTATTTTGGGACCCAATATCGTTGGTACGCTTTCCAACTCCGATAAATTAAATGCCTCCTTCGCCCCGTTCCTGCCATTCCCCGGCAAGGCCACTTTGATCACACAAAGCGGTGCTTTGCTGATCGCCATGGACGCCATTACCTATACCCGCAAAGTGGGCTTTGACAAGATGATCTCCATTGGCAATATGGCGGATATCGATTTTGCTGACCTGATCACCTGGCTCGACACGGACGACAACACATCCTGCATCTGCCTTTATATCGAAGGGTTCAAGGATGGGCGCAAGTTCATTGAAGCCAGCCGCAATACCAAGAAACCCATTGTGGCGCTCAAGGCAGGTGTTTCCGCTCATGGTGCCGCGGCGGCAGCCTCTCACACCGGTTCACTGGCCGGGGCAGTGAAAGTCTATGGCGCCGCGTTCCAGCAGGCCGGTGTTGTGCAGGCCTCGGACCTGAACAACCTCTTCGATCGTACTCTGGCGCTTTCGCTCCAGCCACCGCTGCGCAAGGAGAATCTACTCATTATCACCAATGGCGGTGGCGTAGGTGTTCTGGCAACAGATGCAGGTGAGCGCTATGGCATCCCACTGAAGTTTGCGCCTGAAGATGTACAGACGGAACTCAAGAAGCACATGCCCGAGTACGGTTCAGCCAAGAATCCGGTGGACTTGACCGGCATGGCCGGCAACGACTGGTATTACAAATCAGTCAAGTTCGCTTTCGCACATCCCTGGACGGACGGATTGATCGTGCTTTACTGTGAAACCGCTATTACAAATCCTGTGGAAATTGCACAGGCAGTCAAGAAGGCGATCGATGATTCGGGTGTCAAGGATCGGCCCGTGGTTGTTTCCATGGTCGGTGGGACGCGCTGCGATGAAGCCATGCAATGGCTGGTCGAGAATGGCATCCCGGCTTATCCCACTCCGGACCAGGCCATGAACAGCATGGCAGCCCTGCGTGAGTACCACAACATCCGTCTGATGAATGCCGGTGCGGAGGAGAGCTGCGGGCCGAAGAGTTCCAGGATCGCCCGCGAGATCATCTCCAAGGCGCGTGCCGATGGTCGCAGTTCCCTGACCGAGATCGAAGCCAAGAAAATGTTCGCCGCGTACGGTCTGCCGGTCGCAGAGACCAATCTCTCCAGGAGCGAAGATGAAGCCGTCGATCTGGCCAAGAAGACCGGTTTCCCGATCGTCATGAAAGTCGTTTCGCCGGACATCATCCATAAGTCGGATGCAGGCGGCGTGAAGGTCAATATCAAGGATGAGGCCGGGATCCGATCTGCGTACCAGACCATCATGAAGAATAGTCAGGCTTACAACCCTAACGCGGATATTCGCGGCATCGCCGTGCAGGAAATGGCTCCCCTCGGAACGGAGGTTATCGTTGGCTCGATCAATGATCCGACCTTCGGCCCGA
>DASTJG010000239.1:0-4300 GCA_035716785.1 Anaerolineales bacterium | reverse complement strand
GTGTTTACGAAACTCTCATTCATTGACAACTTACTAACTAGTAAGTAAAATCAGATAATAATGGTCAGAAATACAAATACCAAACGAGCGATCATGGATTTAGCGGAGTCCTTCATCCAGGACAAGGGCTTCAACGGCTTTAGCTATGCTCACATCGCGGCGGAACTGAAGGTAAAGAACGCAGCCATCCATTACCACTTTCCATCCAAAGAGGAACTGGTGTGCGCAGTGATCCAGCGCTACCGCGATCGCTTTCAATTGTGGATCAACAATTCACGTATCAAGAACCTTTCCCCTCAGGAAAAACTGGATTGGTTCTTCAGTATCTACACGGACACACGCGCCGACAATGGCAAGGTTTGCCTGGCAGGCTCGCTGGAGACGGAATTCAATTCCCTGCCGGCTTCGGTGCGCGAACAAACTGAGTCTCTCACGCGTGAGTTGCTTGCCTGGCTCCAAGCGACCCTGGCAGAAGGAAGGGAGGCGGGCATATTTCACTTTGGAGGTGACCCTGCCAACAAAGCGGCTTTGATCCTTTCCAGCCTGCAGGGTGCTTTGCAAATGGCGCGAGCATTGGGAACGGACCGATTCCATGCCGTTGTGCAGCAGCATAAGCAGGATCTGCTCGCGTAAATTTTTTTGGCGATAAAACTTGCTACTCAGTAAGTATTTTTTAAAGGAGAGAGTTATGTCAACTTTAGAGTCTATGAGTGAGTCCCAGGCAATTGCAAAAAAGATCTACCGTGCTTTCTTCAGTCCCGGCAGGTACGAGGTCAAACCGACAGAGCAGGAAGCTCTCGAGTGGGGGAACAATTACCGGCTTCCGTTCGATGGCGGCGAGCTGGCCGTCACGACTTGGGGAAGCAACGGCCCGGCTGTGTTGCTGATGCACGGCTGGGGCGGGGCACGCGCCCAGATGACAGGCTTTGTCGATCCTCTATTGTTCGCCGGTTATCGCGTGGTGGCTTACGACCAGCCCGCCCACGGCGAGTCCGATGGAAAGCTGACCAACCTGCTGGAGATCGCCCCCAGCATGGATCTGATCGTACAAAAGGAAGGTCCCTTTCATGCCATCATCGCGCATTCCTTCGGAACATTGATCACTTCGCACGCGCTCGTCAATCGGAACTTCCCGCCTCCGGCGCGGCTCGTGTACCTTGGTGCGTTCAACCGGCTTTTAGACTCGCTGCCGCGTTTTCAGGTCCAGGCAGGTTTATCGGATGGGATGATGGATGCTTTTCGCGCCTTGCTGTACGAAAACTTCGAGCGTGATTTGCTGGAATCAATTACCAATGAGACGTTGACACCCCGGATCCAGATCCCCGCTTTGCTGTTCCATGACGCAGCGGACAAAGTAACACCCGTGGAAGACAGCCGGGCGATCGCACAAGTTTGGAAGCAGGCGCAATTGATCGAGACTGATGGCTTGGATCATCGCGGTGCCTTGCAGGCCGAGTCGATCCATGAGCAGGTGGTGAAATTTCTGAAAGCCGAAAACTAATCAATCTCGCGTGAACCGAGGATCTCCCAGCCGCGTGCCAGTGCGGTCATTCTCAGCTTTTCATCGGGATACACCGCGACCGGGTAATCGGCATGCTCAAGCAGCGGAATATCCTGCTCGGTATCCCCATAGGCGACATCGACACGCTCAACACCCAGGCGGCTGAGCACCTGCTCGATCTTGCGTTCCTGCGCCACCAGGTCGCCGGCCACACGTACCGACCCATTGGTGTACTCGACCGGCGTACCGATGGTCTGCGCGCCAATGCGTTTTGCAAACGGCTCGATGAGCGGCTCGACCACGCTGCTGGCAATATACACCTGGGCACCATTCGACTTGTGACTGGTCAGGCGTGCGATCACATCGGCGCGGCGCTTCTTCCAGAGATCATGTTCCACAGCCCATTCACCGACCACTTTCATCTTCTCGGGCGTGGCGTTTTTGACCATTTTCAGGCTGTCCACCATTAACCCCTGCGCCCATTTCTGCCAGTCGATCCAGCCCTGCTTCGCGGCAAAGTAGGATGGCATAATGGATGCCGTGTAAAGCTGTGCCTGCATTTTGCTCTGGTTATGTTTCACCCAATCCACCAGACCGATCACGGGCGAACCGGTGGTCAGTGTGCCCATCATGTCTGAGATCACGATCATAGCTCTCTCCTCCGGTAAAAAACGAGCCGCTCCACAGCGCAAGGTAATGATCGGGGCTGCGCGCAGGGCGGCTTGTTGCGTAAAATAATTATAGCACCCGCAGTGATAAAATCATCACATGGGCACACTCTATCTTGTCGCAACCCCGATCGGCAATCTCGAAGACATGTCTCCCCGCGCGATACGCGTTTTGCGTGAAGCGAGTTTGATCGCAGCGGAGGACACGCGTCACACCGGCAAACTGCTCAAGCACTTTCAGATCGAAACGCCGACCACCAGTTACTTCGAGCACAACAAGCTCCATAAACTGGATTTCATTCTCGAGAAGCTTTCCACAGGGGATGTGGCGCTCGTTTCGGATGCGGGGATGCCCGCGATCAACGATCCTGGTTACGAACTGGTGCAGGCTGCCCTCGCAGCGAACTATGACGTGAGACCGATCCCCGGGCCCTCGGCTCCCATCACCGCCCTGACCGTCTCCGGCCTGCCGACAGATTCGTTCCTGTACCTGGGTTATCTTCCGCACAAGACAAGTGAACGCCACAAACGACTGGAGGAAGTGGAAAACCAGCCGTACACGCTGGTCTTTCTCGAATCTCCCTACCGCATTGTGGAAGCTTTGGAAGATATTTTTTCGATCCTGGGCGATCGCAAGATCTGTGTCGCGCGTGAAATGACCAAGATGTTCGAGGAATACTGGCGCGGGGATGTCAGCAAGGCCGTGGAGTATTTCAAGTCCCAGCCGGCGCGCGGCGAGTTTACGCTGGTGGTGGAAGGAAAAAAGACAGTGGATGGCGAACGCTGGACGGAGGAGCAATTGCAGCGAGCGATCCAGCAGGAATTGAAGAACGAAAAGTCTGCCAAAGAGATCTCTGTTGAACTGGCCAAACGAAGCGGCTGGAATAAAAAGGAAATCTATCGCCTCATCAACCGGGGAGGAGACAATGATGGAGCTTGAAGCAAGCTCAGATCAGACGGTTGTCCCGGAACCTTCGATTTTCTTACCTTTCCCCAAAGCCCGGTGGGGACGGGTATTGTACGGATTATTCGTAACCGTATTGCCTGCCTTCTCCTTTTGGGCTACCGATCTCCTAAAGCCGGAATGGCAAAACGGGGAATTGCGTTCGTATGTGATCCTGTTGCTTTTCCCGGAAGCGTCTTTGTTGTTCTTTCCTTTACTGGCATATTCAATTGTTTGTTACCTGCTCCTGCTGGTGCGCCCGAGCCACTTTGCGCGTTCATGGATCGTTCGATTTGGGACCTATACAGGCGTTCTACTGGCCTTGCAATACAGTGTGCTAATGATCTTCCTGCTTGATGGCCCTGTTTACATAATCATTTTGATCTGGATATTCCCCACTGTTTTTTTTGTGTTCTATCGCCGGGCTGTCGCCCGATGGGCGGCTCGGAGTGTAAACAGGGTGTTGTTCATCCTTGTCCCGGTAATCCTGCTCATTGCAGCCCTTCTCACCAAAGGCGATGTGCCGCTTGTTCTTCTAATGATATTAATGATAGGCGCGCCATTTTGGTCGCTTTTGATTTCCCTGCGGGCTGCAGTCTGGTTGTTCAAAAATTATGAGACCCGGTTCACTTTCCCGCGCGTATTTGGACTTACCGCATGGCTGGCTGCCTATGCTGTCGCTTGGCGCTTTGACATCCTCAAGATGTACGAGCTGTACGCGGCATTGCCGAAAGAGCCTCCCAATTGTTATATAGCCACGGCCGCGGCGTGTGGGCATCCATACGTTGTAGGGTCCTGGACTATTCAACGCGTAGATGGAAAGTCCATGCAGGTGAACCGGCAGTTGCAGCGGCTGAAATGTGCGGAGCTGGCCTTGATGGCAATTCAGCCGCGGCTTCATGGTCTTCTTCGCCGAATCTATGATGTGATCGGAAGACGACTGGCGCGCAGTATCCAAAATCCACTCCTTGCCGATGCTGCCTACCTGCTTTTGAAACCATGGGAATGGGGCGCAGGGCTAATTATAAAAACCATTGTCCCTGAAATCGATTCGATCTCAAGGAAAATGTACCTGGATTAATAGTCCTATCCAAAACCAACCCTTAAATGATCAATAGTTTAGCGACCGAGGCAGCGATTTATAATTTCCTGCGCATGGCAAAAGTAATAACAGGGTATCATAAAGGC
>DASTJG010000238.1:0-5523 GCA_035716785.1 Anaerolineales bacterium | reverse complement strand
CCAATAAATTCCAAAAACTTTTTGCGGGCAGATGGATTGTTGTATTTCGAGGAGATATTTTCGAGTAACACCAAGCGTCTCTTGGCGAGGAATGGCATGGCATTGACCGCGTTGTTCAGATCGTTTTCGCTCAAGGAACGGGCATCGAGGCGCGCCGTGTTCATGTCCGCGCTGGTGGGATCGGTAAAATCCGCCTCGAACTCCTTGAGCTTGCGGGTGATGGCGAATTCGTCGTTGCCGAAGAGGAAGTAGAGGTTGAGCATGTTATTGTAGGGGCGCAGCACGCTGCGCCCAGGGGCACGGCATGCCGTGCCCCTACAATTATTTTGTGATAATTCGGTGAACACCTTTGCGCACGAGGGTAAGATCCACAACGCGCATGTTGCCGAGGTCCGCTTCGGTGGTGACGTTGCGCTGCAACCACGTCCCGAGCGGCTTGCTGAGGAAAAAGCCAAAGACGCCAAATATCAATGCCAGGGGAATCAGCAGGAGCCGCCAGCGCATGGAACGCGTACTCTGCAAGGGCATCCAGGCCAATGTCGCGGGAAGGAACGCGGTCGCGATCAGGTTCGTCCCGCAGCCCGGATGGATGGCGAGTTCCCTTTCCCCGGCGCGCAGACGCGTATACGCCTCGTTCAACGCCGCGCGGATATCCTCCGTCAGAAGTTCGCCAAAGATAAAGAAGCCGGTCGGGTTGGAATGTCCCGCCATCGAGATTTTATGGGTACGTGCCAGCATATGCAGCGTGGCATGTTCGAGCGCATGATTGCGCCTGGTTTCGAGAATATAGGGAAGATCAAGTATCATGATTTGATTATAGCGCAAAGCCACCTGTATGCCCGCCGTGCAAATAAGAATACGTTAATCTGTAGGGGCGGGTCTGAGACCCGCCCCTACTTTGTCACAATCCGGTGAACGCCTTTGCGTACAGAGACGATTTCCATGACCTGCAGGTCCCCCAAATTTGCTTCGGTGGTGACGTTGCGCTGCAGCCAGGGACCGAGCGGCTTGCTCAGCAGATATCCGAAAACAGCCAGCCCGAGCGCAAACGGGATCAGCAGGAAACGCCAAAGGTTGGAGCGCGCCCGCTGCATCGGCAGAAAAGCAAAGGTCGCCGGGAGGATCAGGGAGGTCGCAGCATTCGTTCCGCAGCCGGGATGGATGGCAAGCTCCTTTTCTCCCGCGCGCAGTCGGCTCATCGCCTCAGCGATCGCGTTGCGAATATCGTCCATGGCGAGGTCGCCGAACAGAAAGAACCCGGTAGGATTGGAATGGCCTCCCAGGTTTTTCTCATCGTACTTCCGTGCCAAAATCTTAAGCGTGGCGTGTTCCAGGGCGTGGTTGCGCCTTGTTGCAAGATAGGGAGGCAGGTTGAGGATCGGATCAAATATCGTATTCATTTCATTAATTAAAAACGAAGACAGTCACCTGTCAGTGACTGTCTTTGCATAAGAATACTTTAATCTATCGCCTGGGCCGCGTGAATGGATTTCGTCGGACTCTGGCTGACGGCCCGATAGCCCGCCCAGATGAGAAGAATGCCGATGAATTCCGTGACGAAGAGAACCTCCACGTAACCCATCCGTGTGAAGGAACCGCCGATGCCAGGGAGTAAAGCTCCAATAGCGATCAACCAGTTTCCAAGGACGCGATTGCCACTATCGTTTCTGCGCGCATATTGGATCGCTGACCAGGCTGCACCACCCACAAGAAAAATCAGGGAATAGGTATTGGGCAGGATCGAGAATAAGCGCGCCCATGTCCACGTCATGACCTTGCCCGTCAGACGAGCCGGGTCTACAAGAGACATATTCACAGGCGCAAGAATGATCGCAATCGCTGCAATGCTGATATAAACAATGAAGAACCAGGTGAGGAGATCGGCGGTTTTCTTCTTGAGCAGAAGATAGACCGTCCCTTGCGCAAGTGGGAATGCACCGAGCAATGCGCCTGCAATATACCAGGCTTTCATATTGATAATACTCCAGCCGAAAAGCACGTTGATGGACTCGGTTAACGTACCCATACCGAAGCAGAATACGCCAATCGTCCACCACATCAAATATTTCGCTTCCGGCTTGCGCTGCCAGTGCTGATATAACGCCGCAGTAAATGCAAAAGAAACAACAGTAGTGAGAATGGGAATATAGTGAATAATGTTTTGCATTGGATACCTTTGTAATAAATAAAAAACGTCAATTAATGGTTGACGCTTTCCAGCTTATGGTATGTTTCCAAAAGGCTGACCAGGATCTGATCGGTAAAGGTATGCATTTTGTGAAGCATTTCCTCCCAGGCTCTCCCGGAGAGGATATTCGCTTCACGATAGATCTTTATAACCGATTCGATCAGCGCATTGCGGAAGAACAATAAAGCCCGCGTCGCATCCACTTCGCTCAGACCATAGCGACGGGCACGCGAGGCATACTCATAGCCAATAGCATGTGCCTCAAAATCATCCACGCCCTCTGAAGCCAGATAGGTCATTAGCCCTCGAAAAAGGGAGTGACCGCTTTCACGATACTGCCTGCGGGCGTTTTCATCCAGCTTTTGATACCAGCCTTCCGATTCCAAATGCGCTTCCCCGATCTGCACCCGGACGTTTTTCATGGCCGTTTGCATGATCCCTTCCGGCTCCGCACGAACTTCACGCGCGGTCTTGGCCCACAACAACACTTCATCGCGACGGTAACGCCGATGTCCGCCGGAAGTACGATGCGTGGGTAACACGCCTTTATCGGACCATAGCCGGACAGTGCTTGGATGCACGCCAAGCAGTTTTGCCGCGTCACTCAGGGAAAGCCATTCGTCCATAACCATAATTACTCCGCTGCGATTACCACTTTTTCTACAAAAGATGGTTCTTCCATCTGCCTCTTGAAGGCATTGACATCGATCCGGTAGAGCATGATCGCGGCGCTGAACAACATCAGCGCTTCGATGCTGAACACGACCAGATATCCGACCAACGCGACGCCGGTCGCCTGTGCCACCACATCGCGGACGATACCACCGAGAACAGATCCCACCAGACGGGAGAGTGCATTCGAGAAGCCCCAGGCTCCGATGTATAACCCGACCATGCCGGGGACGGTGAGATCGAACATCAGAGAGAGATTCGCCACGGTCGAGAGTCCTGTGCCAATGCCTAACAACGTCACACCCATATAGAACACTGTCTGGTTGACGAGGATACCACTGATCACGATGACAATGAACCCAAGCAAGGCACCCGTATTGCCCAGTTGCGCGACAAGACGTTTCGAGACACGCCCTTCGAGAACCGCTGCCACAATGATCGCCAGCAGCACGAACGTCCCCCAAATGGAGGTGATGCGGGTGGTCTGGGTTACGGTCATGCCGAAGGCTTCCGCGCCGAATGGCTCGAGCAAAACATCCTGTCCCAGAATGGCAGCCAGCAGGAGAAGAAGATAAATGAAGAACACCCGCGCGACCGGGTTCGCCGTAATGGCAGCAGTCATTTGTTTAACGGAATACGACTCGGACTTCGTTACCCCCCTTTCATCCCCCCATTTCCGCTCCCCGAAAATAGGAGGAACGAGGGGAGTCGAGCGTGGTTCAAGCTTGATCATGCCGAGCAGGCCGAGGACGAGCGCCGAAGCGGCAACAACGGCGAATGCACGGATCAATGCTTGTGGTGTGTAAGGGTCCACCATGCGGCTGAGCCCGATGGCTGTCAGGATGATGGAGACGATCATCATGAACCACATGATCGCGATCGTTTTGCCGCGTTCCTTTTCGCTGGAGAGTTCGGAAGCAAGCGAAAGATATGAAACCGCGGAGAGGTTATAGCCCATGCCCCACGCGCCGAACGCGAGCAGACCCGTCAGCAGGCCAAGCGGGAAGTTCTCTGCCATTAGGAATGCAACCTGCGGCGAGACGATCATTCCCGCCACACAGAGGATCAGTCCTGCGAGAATGTACGGCGTGCGGCGATAGCCTAAAATGGGATGCCGGTCGGAATACGAACCGATGGCAACCTGAATGGGAGAGAACAAATACGGCAGCGAGGCGAGGATGGCTACGAGCGTTGCAGAGATGGCAAGTTCCTTGATCATCACACGGTTGAGCGTGCTGTTGATCGGAACGAGGGTCATCGCGACCGCGACGTGGATGAGTCCAAGCTGGAAACGCTTTAGAAGCATAGTACCTTTCTTTTTCACCACAAAGAAACAGAGGCGAGGAGATAGAAGAAAGAGGACTTCGCAGTGAAAGGCTTTAAACAGAGGAAGGGCGCTTTGGCACGCCCTTACCTTGCCAAGTCTAATTTTAGGCAGAATTTCACAAATCACAATGTAGATTCACGTAGAATCTCACTAGAGGTTGCTAAGCAGGCTCGAATACAAAAGACCCTCCTGAAGTATGGGAAAATCAAGCCCGAAACCCCAACTTGCTCCCTTCCAAAGAACTTCCCTTTCGATGAGAATCGGAACCACTAACTGCTCTGAGGAGGAACACATGAGATACAAATTACTGGGTCGCAGCGGGCTGCGCGTTTCTGAACTTTGTCTCGGCACGATGACCTTCGGCGAGACGTGGGGCTGGGGCGCGTCCAAAGCCGAGAGCAAAAAGATGTTCGATCTCTTCGCTAAATCCGGTGGCAATTTTATCGATACATCCGTGAATTACACGGACGGCACGAGCGAAGAGTTCCTGGGCGATTTTCTCAAAACAGACCGTGACTTCTTCGTCCTCGCCACCAAATACACCCTCACCAAGCCTGACAATACCGATCCGAACGGCGGCGGCAACAGCCGCAAGAATATGCTGAAGTCCGTCGAGCGCAGCCTGAAACGATTACAAACCGACCACATCGATCTTTACTATCTTCACATGTGGGATTACATGACGCCGGTCGAGGAAGTTGTGCGCGGCCTGGATGATTTGGTCCGGCAGGGGAAAGTTTCGTATGTGGCTTTTTCCGATACGCCAGACTACATCGTTGCCGAAGCCAACACGCGCGCGGACCTGATGGGCTGGTCCCGTTTTATCGGCATGCAGGTCCCCTATTCGCTGCTCGATCGCGCCGCGGAACGATCCATCCTCCCGATGGCGAGACACTGGGACATGGCCGTCCTGCCGTGGGGGCTGCTCGAAGCAGGGATCCTGACCGGCAAGTTCCTGGAGAAGGTAGAAGATGCAACTCGTATCAATCAGGAAAACCTGAAGCTAGGCGAGAAGTCATTGAAGGTTGTAAATGAAGTCAAAAGGATCTCAGCAGAAGTCGGCAAGCCCATGTCACAGGTGGCGATCAACTGGGTACGGCAGCAGCCCAAAGCGCAGATGATCCCCATCCTGGGCGCGCGCAGCGCCAAACAATTGGATGACAATCTGGGCTGTCTCGATTGGAAGCTGACCGACGAACAATGGAAAAGCCTTGACGAGGTCAGCGCGATCGATCTGGGTTTCCCACATGGCTTCCTGGATGGCAATCGCTATATCTATGGCGCGACCCACGATCAGATCGACAACCACAGAATTTAGAATCCAGAAGCACGGCTC
>DASTJG010000237.1:0-3457 GCA_035716785.1 Anaerolineales bacterium | reverse complement strand
GCAACGGAAGAAAGGTTGCTGCTGCCAACCATCAACACACCCAGGTGCAGGACCGCAAAGAACAATGCCACCACAAAGAATTGACGATAGCCCGGCGCGGCCGGCAGAGGATCATGTTCCTCGCCGCTCGCGTACGTGTCTGTTTTGAATTCGGATTTGCGTCCTTTGGCGGAGAATAACTTCGCCATTCCCGACACAATGGTGACCAGGGCAAGATAGATCAGGAACGCAACCAAAGGGGAGAGCAAAATACTTTTCATGTTCAACTTCCAAACATTTGCATGAATTGTCCTGCCGCAGGAACGGTGAACCAATCCACCAGCCCCGGTAACAAGCCAAACACAATCACCAGCAAACTCAGTACGATGAGAGGCAGGCTGATCGTCCAGGTGGTGGGTTTTCCGGCAAGCACCCGTTGGGAGGGTTCCTTGCGATACAGCATATTCACCAGCGGCGCATAATATCCGAGGGAGAGCACACTGTTGAGTGCCATGAAGATCATCAGGGCGATGATCCAGACGTTCTGCGTTTGGAAACCGGCGACGAAGATCTGCCACTTCGACATGAAACCGGCCAGCGGCGGCAGCCCGCCAAGTCCCAGCACGGCGATGCTGAACGCCAGCGCCGCGAGCGGGTACTTTTGCGCGGCTCCAGCCATGTCCTCGACCTTCAGGGATCGATGGGTTCCATTGAGTAAAAGCATCCCATACGTCAGGGCCCCCACCGCCAGGAATGCCAGCCCCTTCATCAGCATGTGATTGAAGATGTGGAAGAAGGCACCCTGCGCGCCCAACTGGACGCCGGAATACAGTGCAACCCCAAGCCCGAGCAGGATGTAGCCGATATTGCTCAAACTGGAATAGGCAAGCAGACGCTTGACGATCGTTTGGCGCAAAGCGAGCAGATTGCCATACAGCATGTTCAACGCGCCGAAGCCCAGCAGCAGGATGCCCCACGAGAGCGCAAACCCGGTCAAGATCGCCAGGGCACGTAGCATGGCGATCAGACCGATCTCGATCACTACGCCGGAGAGCATCGCGCTGATCCCACTGGGCGCCCGCGAATGTGCATCAGGCAGCCAGGTATGGAGGGGGACAAGCGCCACTTTGACGCCGAAGCCGATGATGAACAGGGCGCCTGCGCCCAGGAGGTTCACATCCCCCCCGGCAACGACTTTCGTGATCTCAACCATGTCCAGCGTTCCAGCCCTGGCCAACACGATGGCAATGCCGATCAGGACCAGTACTGAGCCGGTTGCACTTTGTACAAGGTATTTCATACCCGCTTCAAGCGAAACTCCCTGCTCCCGGTAAAAAGCAACCAGCAAATAGGAGGAGATTGCCATCGCCTCGAACCAGACCCACAGGTTGAACAGGTCACTGGCAGTGACCAGCCCGATCATCAGGGCGATCATGGCCAGCAGCATGGCATAGTACTTTTCCTCACCTACTTCGCCTGCCATGTAGGAACCGGAGAATAGAACGACCAGCGTGCCGAGCAGGAGTACACAGCCTGCCATGAACACGCTGATCCCATCCACGCGCAGCGCAATTGTGTTGACGTTGAAGATTTGTATGCCGTCAAGAAAGAAAGTTCGCACGGAAACAATGAAGGGGACCCAGGCTGCCAGAACAGCCAGGAATGCCACGAGGCGCACCAGATACGACCGACCACGTAACGTGGTTTCATGAGTCCCGAGCCGCCCGGTCAGATAAACAACCGGCGACGAAAGCAAAGGGATCACGATCAACCCGGTAAAGTTTAATAGGTTCATTTATGCACCCAACCACAAGACGATCAGCACCACCAGCAGGGCGCCGATGACGCCGAGAATATTCCAATTCAGTTCACCCGTCTGTGTAACGCTGAAGCCTTCCGCCGCTTTGTAAACACCACTCACTACAAAACGATTGAGCGACTCGAGTCCGAAGGATGCTTCCACGAACGGGTTGAGCCAGGCACCTCCGAAGAGTCGGAAGCCTCGAGCCTGCACCCAGGAGATGATGAAGCCAAGCGCAACAACTCCCAACGCGAGCCAGGTCGCGGGGGCGGAGAGGATCGCAGTGATAACTTCCAGCAGGGTTTCATGCTCCAGCTCATGGAAGGGCAGGGTGGAGACCAGAAGTTCGTTCAATCCGCCCACGAAGAGCCACGTGACGAACGTGCCGGCTGCCAGAACGAAGAGCGAAACCCTCATCGCGGAGCCGGCCCGGTGGACGTGCAGACGATCGCGCTCTGTGCCGAAGAACACCAGCCAGACCATACGGAAGGTGTAAAAGGCAGTGAGTCCTGCACCGAGAAGCATGAGACCATATGCCCACATGGGAGAATGCTCCAGACCGATTTCGAGGATCAGTTCCTTGCTCCAGAAGCCGTTGAGGATCGGGACGCCTGCCAAGGCCAGCGCGCCGACGATAAACACATTGCGCACAAAAGGCATCTGCCTGCCAAGCCCGCCCATGCGGCGCATGTCACGCGTGCCAACACTGTGAATGACCGAACCCGCGGCCAGGAATAACAACGCCTTGAAGACGGCGTGACTGAGCAAATGGAACTGACTGGCGAACACACCGCCCGCGCCGATGGCGTAGACCATGTACCCCAATTGGCTGACCGTTGAATAGGCCAGCGTGCGTTTGAGGTCTGTGGCGATGAGCGCGGCAACAGCCGAGATCAAGGCTGAGATCAAACCCACCAGCAGCACAGCCATCGTCCAGCCGGGTACTGACTCGAAGGCGGGATAAAAACGCGCCAGCAAATAGATGCCGGCATTGACCATCGTCGCGGCATGGATCAACGCACTGATCGGGGTCGGCGCTTCCATCGCGTCCGGCAGCCAGGTGTGGAACGGGAACTGCGCCGATTTCGCCGCCGCGGCCACCAGGAAGCTGAAAGCGATCCACGCTAAAGCCGCGGCAGGGAGGGCGGACGCGTTCTGCAAAAGATCGCGTACTGAAAAACTTCCAGTGTTGGAATAGGCGATCAGCGTCCCTGCCAGCAAACCCACACCGCCGACCTGCGTAATGATGAGCGCCTTGATGCCACCCGCGACGGCTTTCGGATCATCGTTGTAAAACGAGATCAGCGCGTAGGAACACAGCGCGGTGATCTCCCAGAAGAAGAATGTGAACAGCAGGTTGCCGCTCAACACTAGTCCCGTCATGGAACCGATGAAGAACAGCACAAGGAAATAATAGCGTCCGAGTTGTTCTTCGCCGTGCATGTAATCGACAGAGAAGATGACAGCCAGCGAACCGATGACCGCTGCGATGGCAGTCAGTGTGACCGCCAGCCCGTCAGGGACGAAGGTTAGTTCGCCGAATGCCTTGCCAAACAGGAACGGAAACTTTACTGTCTCTGCACTGGCGAACCTGAGTAACCCAACGGAGGCAATGGCTGTCAGAACGCTGAACAAAACTGCCAGGGTATGCTGGAGCCTGGCGTGTTTGTTGCGCGC
>DASTJG010000236.1:0-7289 GCA_035716785.1 Anaerolineales bacterium | reverse complement strand
CGATACGGAAAGGCAATCATCCGTTCCGATCATCAGGTACACATCCCTGCCCGTGGAAAAAGAGGAATCCGCGGACCAGGACGATGCCCAGCCTGCCGACCCGGGTAAACCCAATACCAATCAGGGAAATAATGGGAATGGCAATTCTAATCAAAATATGAATAACAACGGAAATGGCAATGCCGGTGGTGGAAACGACAATTCCAATAATGGTAAAGAGAAAGAAAAGGAGAAGGAAAAGGAAACCAAACCGGATAAAGGTAATGCAGCAGAGCGCAAAATCACCGAATCAAAAGATAAACCAGATAAAGGTAGTAGCAACAGTAATGTGAATAGCAATGAGATTGGGAACAGTAGTAACGGAACCAATCAAGACAGCAAACCAGAAAAAAAGAAATAAGCTTATTCGTGGTGCAAATTTTTAGTCATTGTAAAATGACCGGCGGTCGCCGGTCATTTTTATCTATACAATCATTGTGTTGTTTACACCCAGATCAATTTCATCACCAACCAATCGTTGGATTCAAACCCTCGAAAAGTAGTGATCCACTCGAATAAGACAAATCGACATCAGTGACCGGAATTTTGCGCTGCATCCACTGTATAGTCCTCACACGACACCTTGGGATTCCAATCTGTGAACATACCGTTGGGGTTTTGCTTCCACGCCCAGACGTGAAGTTCGTAGAATGCGGGGATGCGATAGCGATTGGGGGCACCGACATAGTGGAATACCTGTCCCATCAGAGAGGGTGGCTCCTCATGGTTGGCGTCCCAGGCCTCAGCAATGACAACATATTCCACACCGACAAGTTGTAGATGCCCATTTCTTACTTCGTAGATCAGAGCCTCAGGCTGCAAGGCGTCGATCTCACCATCGCCGACGAGATCACCATTGACAAAATGGATCCCCATCGCTCCCTCTTCCGGTCCGCTGACACAGCCGTGGAATAACCCGTAGTCAGCTGCCTCCGCCTCACCTACATTCTTGAAACGTGCAGTTGCCTGGCGAACTGTCTGGACCAGGGTGTCCTCCGGTTTCGGTTTGTGGAAGTTGGTCAGGGCAACCGAGGTCAAAGCAGCCAGTAACAGGGCGATCAGACCAATAAACGATAAGCGTTTAGTTTTCATAGCAAATCTCCTCACAAAGATCATTTGTAAAAATAGGGGTCCAGCACACTCACCGGTGTAATGGAATCCACGGGCAGGTTGTTGCGCTTGGCTGCTGCACGAATGGACTCCGGGGAGGGGGCATCATAGATGCAGAAAGTCTTCTTTTTATCCGGCGTGACATAAGAATGGACCCAGGTCACTCCATCCACAGCATTATTGCCAACCACCGTCAGACAGACCTGCGCTCCCTCGCTTGTCATGGGAATGGCAAGCCCATCTGGAAATGTTCGTTCAACAAGATAACGTGTCATATTTTCTCCTTTAAACTCTGAATTAATAATCGAAACGACGCGCGTCTAACGTGCACACACTATATAGGAAATGGAATGGATTGTCGTCAGGGAAAACTCTACAGTGCACCCCTACAATTTCGAATCAAAAACCGCGCCGAATGGGCGCGGTTTTGAATTACAGAGGTAATCGCTATTGCAGGTTCTTTTCGACGGCCCAGGTCGCGATCTGCACGCGCGAATCAAAACCAAGCTTGTTGAGGATGCGCGTCACATAGGTCTCGACCGTTTTTACCCCAACTGTCATGGTTTTTGCGATCTCACGATTCGATTTGCCTTGCGCGATCAATACGACAACTTCACGCTCGCGCGCGGTCAATCCACCGAATTTTTCCTTATCGACGCGGGTCGATTTGGATCCCTGTTCAGAGAGAGCGCTATCGATGACCTCCTCAACTGGCATCGCTGCCCCCTCTGCCCATAATGAAGCGAATGCAGCTTTGCCAAGAGCAGCTCGAAGGCTGGAAAGGATGCGGTCATATTCTGGCTGATCGGCCTGGTCAATGACAGATCCCAACGGGATACGCAGCGCGGCCGCCGCCCCCAAAATTTTCGTCGCCTTTTTATATTGCTTCTCAAGATATGCAGCCTCCGCCAACTTCTCCAGGCACCAGGCCATTCCACCTTTATCACCAGTGTCCAGGCGTATTTCCAGGCTTTCCTTCAGGATCGTTTTCATCCGGGGAAAGTCACGTTGACGCAAAGCCGCCCAGCCCAGGGAACCAAGCAATGTACCTGTAAGCCATCTCTCTCCCACCTCGCGACTCAATGTCAGTCCCTGCTGCAGAAGAGATTCGGCCCGTTCATAAAGACCGCGTCGAATGGCAACCTCCCCTAGACTCGAAAAAGAAAATGCCAGATTTCGTTGATCATTGGATGCCTGCGAAAGTGATAGAGCTTCCTCCAAATATACTTGTGCCTGCCGAAGATCCCCGGTACGCATCAGCGTCCAACCCGAGAGCAAAAGGATAAAACTAGTGCTATGGACGTCGTTCAGTTCGCGGTAGATATCAAGCGCTTCGTGTAAATATGTCAGCGCCTGATCGTAGTTACCCGTTTCCGCCGCCATATCGCCCAGTCGTCCAAGCGTAAAAGCCAACCCTCGTTTGCCAGACTCGCCCAACTCACGCCAAATCGATAATGCTTCCTCGGCAAGAGGCTGCATGGCAGGATAATCACTTTGCACGAAGGCCAAACTGGCTGCCTGCATCAGCACCTTTGCACGTGCAGCTGTTCGATCGGTTGCATCCATGCGCGCGAGCGCCGCAGATAATTGTGCGCGTCCTTCACTCATATGGCCGCGGTAAATCCAATAAGGCGCACAGGCCACGACAAGCCGCAATCCCATTTCGATGCTTTTTCTGTCGGACTGACTCCAGTGTAGCGCGGCCCGCAGATTATCACTTTCCGCATCATACCGATCCAGCCAAAGGACCTGCTCAGGACCCGTCAAATGGGACTCGGCATTCTCAGCCCACCCTACAAAATAATTTAGATGACGGTCCTTGGTTTGCTCGGCACCCCCAGTCTCGACCAGTTTCTCACGCGCGTATTGACGGATCGTTTCGAGAAGGGAATAACGCGTCTCACCAGACCCCTGGATCGCCACCGTTAACGATCTATCCACCAACTGGGACAACAGATCCAGGATCTCGCCTGTTTCAACACCCTCTCCCGCGCAGACGGATTCTGATGCGTCCAGGGTTGCGCCGCCTGAAAATACCGAAAGCCGTTGCAACACCTTACACTCTTTCTCGGAGAGCAGGGCATAGCTCCAATCCAGCGTCGCAGCTAATGTCTGTTGCCGGGGAGGCGAAGTCCGGCTTCCCCCGGTAAGCAGGTTAAAACGATCGTCGAGACGTTCGGCAATTTGCTGAATGGATAAAGATCGGACGCGCGTAGCTGCCAGCTCAATTGCGAGCGGCAAACCATCCAGCCGGCGGCAAATTTCAGCCACCCAGGGGCCATTTTCAATAGTTAATGAGAATTCAGGAGACACAAGCCTGGCGCGATTCACGAACAGTTGCACAGCCTCAGACTCTTGATAGATTGGGAGCGCAGATTGTCTGCTGCTGAGATCACGCCACGGTTGCAGATCAGGCAAGGAAAGCGGCGGAACGCTCCAAATCGCTTCACCGGGAATCCCCAACGGCTCTCTACTGGTTGCCAAAATCCGTAGATGAACACAGGTCTGTAAAAGTTGCTCCACCAACTCAGCACAGGCGCCTATCAGATGCTCGCAATTATCGAAGACCAACAAGATGTAATGCGATCGAATGTGGTTAATTATCTGGTCAACCAGAGATCGTTTTTGTCCTTCTCGAATTCCCAGCATAGAGGCAACCGCCTGGGGAACCAGTAAAGGGTCATCGCTGGACGCAAACTCGATAAACCAGATACCATCCCTGAACATCCCTGAGATTTCATTCGCCACCTTCAAAGATAAACGTGTCTTTCCACTTCCCCCTGTCCCTGTCAGAGTGACCAAACGATGCTCCGAAAGCGAGCGCTGTACTTCCGCAATTTCGCGTTCTCGACCGATAAAAACACTTAATGATGTGGGCAGATTGCCCCTTGAGGCAGACAGAGCGGGGATAGTCACTTTAATCCTTTTTCGATCGCCCAGGTCGCGATCTGTACACGGGATTCGAATACCAATTTGCTCAGAATACGCGTCACATAGGTCTCGACCGTTTTTACCCCAACGGACATCGCTGTAGCGATCTCGCGATTTGATTTACCTTGGGCGATCAACGCGGCGACTTCACGCTCACGTTCCGTCAGCCCGCCGAATATTTCCTTCTCCATCCGGCGCGCTGTTGATGACTTCGCCGCTTGTTCGCGCCGCGGTTCAAGTGTGTATGCGATCGACTGCTCTAACGTCATCGTTTTACCCTCACTCCAGGCAGTATTGAACGCGACTTCCTCCAATTGTTCGCGCACGAGAGCCATATTGCTCTCATATTCCATCTGGTCGGCAGGATAAAGCGTAATGCCAAGTGTATCGAGCTGTACCTGCACGGCCGCAAACAATCGCACGGCCTCGGCCATTTGACCGCGCGCGACTGCCGTGGCTGCCAATCCCGCCAGACACGCAACCACGCCGCGCTTGTCACCAACCTGCAAATTGAGCTCGAGACTTTCCTGACAGAGCGCCATTGCCTTTTCATAGTCGCCTGATTTCAATGCAATGCATCCCATGCGACGCAAAGGGTAGGCAAGGACAATTTTGTCTCTTTGCTCGCGCATCACAGCGGCGCTCTCCTCGTAGAGCGATTGCGCTCGCTGCAAGTCACCCTGGTATAGCACCACATCCGCCAGGAACGGCAACGCCCAGCCCGCCTGCGACTTGTCACCCAGTTCACGCCACAGCATCACGCTCTTCTCGAGGAGCACGCGTGCAGTGGCATAATCTCGCTCCCAACTGGAGACCAGCCCCAGGTTCCGTGTGGCCATGGCGATCTCCGTCTGGTCGCCGAGCTTGTTTGCGAGCGTGAGCGCCTCTTCAAACAGAATGCGCGCCTGGGCATAGTCCCCGCGGATCCACGACATGAACCCGGATGCATTCAGCGCCCTGGCCCGGGCAGAACTCGGCGCATCGGCTCCGGGCTCGGCGAGTGCCCGACTTAAGCGCTCTTGCCCTTCACGGTAGTGATCGCGAATGAACCAAAAGAACCACAGCGCACCTACCCAACGCAGCGCTGTCGCGGCATTATTGCTTTCCAACGCCCACTCGAGCGCCGCTCGAAAATTATCGTTTTCCATTTCGAGCCGCTCGAACCACTGCGCCTGGTCAGGACTAAAAAGCAAAGGTTCCGCCTCTTCAGCCAACCGAAGGAAAAATTTCAGGTGGGGAAACCGCATTTTTTCAAATTCGTTGGACTCCACCAGACGTTCGCGTGCGAACTGTCGAATGGTTTCTAGAAAATGATAACGCACTGCACCGTTGTTTTCCTGAACGACAACGAGTGACTTATCCACGAGCCGCGCGAGGGCATCCAGAATTTCGCCTCTCGGAAGATGTTCGTCAGCGCAAACCTCCTCAGCTGCTTCCAGGGTCCAGCCACCCGCGAAGATGGAGAGGCGTCTTAGCAAGCGCTGCTCGGTCTCGGAAAGCAGGGCATAACTCCAGTCCAATGTTGCATATAGGGTTTGGTGTCGTGGCGGGGCAGTGCGGCTGCCGCTGGTTAGTAGTTTGAAACGGTCATCCAGTCGTGCCGCGAGATGTTCGACCGTCAACAGCCTGACGCGTGCAGCGGCAAGTTCGATCGCCAGCGGAATCCCATCCAACCGGCGGCAGATATCGGCAATCCAGGCCCCATTTCGCGCGGCCAGCTTGAAGTGAGGAGAAACCGCTGTCGCGCGTTCCACAAACAACTGCACAGCCTCAGACTGTCGATAAATCGGAAGAGCAGCCTGCGCGCTGGTTGGATCGTGCCAGGGTTGTGGTTCAGGCAGGGAGAGGGACGGCACACTCCAGACGATCTCACCCGGAATACCCAACGGCTCCCGGCTGGTGGCGAGTATCCGCAGGTCAGGGCAGGCGTGCAGAAGAGTATCGACGAGTTGGGCACAGGTGGTGATCAGATGCTCACAATTGTCGATCACCAACAGCAATTCCCTGGCTCTCAGATCATTCGCAAGTGTCTCACTCAACACCTGATTGGGAACTTCGCGTACGTTGAGCGCCTGGGCAACAGCTTGAGGAACGAGTATCTCATCGGAAAGCGCGGCGAGTTCCACCAGCCAGACTCCGCCTGCAAACTCCCCGCTTAGCTCCTGCGCAACTTTTATAGCAAGACGTGTCTTTCCGCAGCCGCCGGGGCCCGTCAGTGTGACGAGGCGATTCGAGGCGAGAAGCTCTCGAATTTCTCTTATCTCGCGCTCCCGTCCAATAAAGGAACTTAGGAGTACCGGTAAATTACCAAAAGAAGATCTGTTTTTTGGGGTTGGCATATTCCATTAACTCTAAAATACAGGACCGACTATCGATTATACTGGCGGAAAGAAATCCGTTGCTGAGAAAAAAGTCATGGGAAACAAACTTTGCCCGAAGGTCATTTTGGAAGGCACCCGCCTGACATTCAAAACAGAAATTGCTTTTGAGCTGAACGAGAATCCTCGCGTTGTGGGCCCGCGCAAGTATCGTTATCACTCGCCACTGATCTCTGCCGAGTGGTGTTCATTCACGAATTATCCCTGGGGGCGCGGACCGATCAATTTCGAGCCTCAGGAAGAGTTTTTGGCCATGGAAACTTATGCGACCTGGGCGCGCATGTTCGAACTGCAAAAATATTATTCATGGATCGTGGACCGATTCCACATTTCCACGCAGGCATATCAGAAGCAGACTTATGGAAAGGGTTATGATTTTCGCTGGCTCGAAGAACGCCTGCTGCCGCTGAATTTCCGGATCGTCTTTTGCACTCGTTCCCCGGAAAGCTTCGAAGCTGCACGCGCGGAGCGGCTCAAGGTCTCTGGCAACCCTTCGCAATATAATGACCTGGGTCCATTCATCCGCGAGCAGGAATTGATGCGAGAGTTGATCGCGCGCTCCATGCTGCCAAGCCTGACGCTCGACATCTCCGACAACAACATTCCTGTAGCTGTAGAGCGGGTCGCCGATTGGCTGGAGGCATCTGGCGGGCTTTACATGCCTGACTAAATGGTGAGCGAGATTAATCTCGCTTTACCCTGCATGAGAGTCAGGATTATAATTACAGCGCGAAAGTGAGGTACAAATGGAAAATACGTCTCGTCGCAGACCATTTGAGGACAAGATCCCTGAGGAAGTCCGTCAACATGCCCGCGCCGCGCGTGAAGAGA
>DASTJG010000235.1:0-7993 GCA_035716785.1 Anaerolineales bacterium | reverse complement strand
GACATTTTGTCATTGTGGGAATTTTGGTCATTGTAATGGCCGTTCTCATCTATATTGGCCTGGATTCTGTTGGATTGATGCCTGTTCAGGCAAGCACACAGGCCACCGATATCGATTGGATGTGGAATCTCGAAGTGATTGCCATGTCCTTTCTTTTTGCGCTGATTGTGGTCCCGTTGGTGTACAGCCTGATCGTGTTCCGCCGCAGGAAGGGCGACACGACGGATGCGGAACATATGGAGGGGAATACCAAATTAGAGATTACATGGACGATCCTTCCGTTATTCATTGTGATGGCGTTTGCATATTTGGGCGCGGTCAATCTGGCTGATACTCGCCGCGTTGACCCCGAAGCTATGGTAGTAAAAGTAACGGGGCTTCAATGGTCGTGGACATTTGAATATCCGCCTGTGAATGGCCTGGCTGTTATTTCGGATGAACTGCACCTTCCGGTTGGGAAGCAGGTTCTTTTGCGGATGACATCGAATGATGTGATCCACTCCTTCTGGGTGCCCGAGTTCCGCGTTAAGCAGGACCTTGTGCCCGGTCGTATCACTGAACTGCGCATCACGCCAACGCTGGAGGGGAACTATATGGTTCGTTGTGCTGAGTTGTGTGGCACCTCGCATGCGTACATGGAAAAGCCAGTGATCGTTTCCTCGCAGGAGGAATTTGATACCTGGATAGGAGAACAGCTCGTACTTGCGGAGGAAGCCTCCCAGACGCCTGAGGGACGAGGTGGGGCATTGGTGGCTGCCAGTGGCTGCGCAGCCTGTCATTCGATCAACGGCTCGCCGGGGATTGGCCCGACCTGGTTCAATTTATTTGGGCATGAAGTGGAATTAACAGATGGCACGACTGTGACGGCGGATGAAGCCTACATTCACGAATCGATTAAAGCGCCGCAGGCAAAGATCGTGGCTGGCTTTGAAAACCAACTCATGCCAACATATGATTTTACCGATGAACAGATCAACGACATTGTCGCGTATATCAAGACGTTGAAATGATTTGCGGAGGAAGATAATGAGAAACATACATCCTGTTTGGAAAGGGTTATTGCTTTTAGTGGTGGGGGGGACGATTGGGTATGGGATCGGATTGGTTCTTGATCTGTTGGTGTCTGGTTCCCTAAACTATAACGGTTCTGTTGCCTCTGCTTTTGCGCTTCTCTTCGCTGTAACAGCTTTCTTCTTTGGCGTATATGGTTATCGTGGCATCACGCGTGGTCTGGTCTGGCAGGTGCTGGGCACTCTGCTGGGTGGGTTCTTTGTCACAGGTATCCGTGTACTGATGGGAAGTAAGACCATATTTGGCACTTTCTTCTTCAGTGAACCTGCCTGGGTATTCGGCGCGCTGGTGGGGGTCGTCAGTTTTCTCTTCGGTGTGGGAGTGGTGAGCGACTGGATGCAATGGGCGCGCGGTATAGATACGCCTGAGCATCACGAAGATGAACCGGGTGGTGGAAAATATTTTGATGTATCACTTGACCATAAAGTCATCGGTATCCAATATACGGTCACCGCGCTGGTGTTGATCGCGATCGGCGGCACGTTCGCCCTGATCTTCCGTACGGAGCTCGCCGCTTCGCAGCTGCAGTTTCTGACCGCCACCTTCAAGTTGTTCAATCAAACCGGGCCACAGTTCTACAACACGATCATGTCCCTGCATGGGATCATCATGATTATCTCCATTTTGCTGGGGATTTCCGGGCTTATGAACTATGCCGTGCCATTCCTGGTCGGCGCGCAGGATATGGCATTCCCCCGCTTGAATGCTTTTGCCTATTGGGTGTCTGTCCCAGCCGCGGTCTTGCTTCTCATGAGCCTCGTTCTGGGTGGATTTGATACAGGCTGGACGGGCTATCCGCCGCTCTCGGCGCGTGCGCCGGTAGGCATGCAAATGTTCTTCCTGGGTGTCTTCACAGCGGGCTGGTCATCCATTCTTGGTGCGTTGAATGTGATCGCAACCGTAGTGCGGATGCGTGCCAAAGGGATGGTTGCCATGCGTCTGCCAATCTTTGTCTGGGCCTCCGTCGCGACCTCCATCATTGCTCTGACAGCCACGCAACTGATCGGTCTCTCTTTTCAGCTGGTCATGTTCCAACGCTTGTTTGGCATGGGTTTCTTCGATGCCGCCAAGGGCGGGAATCCTGTACTGTTCCAGCATCTCTTCTGGTTCTATTCCCACCCGGCTGTATATGTGTTTGTGCTGCCCGGGCTTGGTATCATTTCCGAACTTTTGCCCGTGTTCGTCCGCAAACCTTTGTTCGGCTATCGCTGGATCGCCATGTCCTCCCTGGGCATCGCCTTGGTGGGCTTCACGGTTTGGGCGCATCATATGTTCACCTCCGGCATGAATGAGTACTTGCGGGTCCCATTCATGTATAGCACCCTGCTCGTCGCTGTGCCAACGGGTGTGAAGTTCTTCTCCTGGGTTGCAACCATCTGGGGCGGCAAGATCACGACGCCCACCCCAATGCTTTTCGTGCTGGGCGCGATCATCGTATTTCTAATGGGTGGTCTGACCGGGCCGCCGAACGCTGCCATTGCGCTGGATCTGCATCTTCATGATACATACTGGGTTGTCGGCCACTTCCACGATACTATTTTCGGCGGCTTTGTATTTCCGTTCTTCGCCGCGATTTATTACTGGTTCCCTAAGGCAACCGGCCGCCGTATGAACGAGTTCTGGGGCAAGGTGCACTTCTGGCTGATGACCCCCTCATTCTTTGTGCTGACGTTAGGGATGATGGTCATCGGTCTCCGCGGCATGCGTCGCCGTATCGTAGATTACGATCCGGCACTTGGGTTCGATTTCACACATCTCCTGATGACGATTGCTGGATTCCTGATTGCGCTTTCTGTATTAATCTTCATCGTCAACCTCTTCCACAGTATCAGGCACGGTGAAAAGGCGGAAGGCAATGTTTGGAATTCACGTTCTCCGGAATGGCAGGTTCCCTCACCCATGCCGGTACATAACTACGATATTCCGTTTGAAGTAGTTGGTGAGCCCTATGATTACGGTCTGGCAGATGGAAAATATATCCAATTTAACGGTCATCAAGGCGTGAAACATGCTGTGGCTGCGGAAGGCGCGAAGCATTAATCCTGGGTAGGGTAAAAAACAATGAACCATATACAAGAGAAAAAGCCGATGTTGTTTCAGGGGATCATCATTTTCGTTTATCTGGCAGTGTTGACGGGGCTCGAGTTCCTCATTGCGGTTACGTTCAACTCTGTTCCTTTGTTGGTTGTCGTTGCGCTGGTGAAAGCCGGGCTGGTTGTGTACTATTACATGCACGTTTACAAGCTCAATCTTGAGTCTGAGAATGATGACCAAGCCTATGATTACAAGGCCGGGACGAACCGCCTCGGTCTGTGGCTGTTCCTCATTTCGGACTCGTTCGTGTTTGGCGGATTGATGATCATGCGTGTCAACCTGCTGGGACTTTCACGTCCGGAGCTCAACCAACTCCTGGGACTGGGCGTGACCGCCGTGCTGCTCGTTTCCTCTTTCTTCATGAACCGTGGGGAGACGATGATCCATAATGGCGACCGGCGCGGGTTCCTCAATAATACGGCGGTTACGTTCGTTTTGGGTCTGGGCTTTTTGCTCGGCGTCGTCCTGGTGGAGTGGCGTCTCGCCATTCATGAGGGATTAACACCTGATAGCGGCGTCGCGGGCGCAGCCTTCTTTATGATGACAGGGATGCATGCCTTCCACGTCTTCACCGGCTTGATCCTGCTGGCGATCGTCTGGTTCAACGGCAGGCGCGGTTTGTATGATGTCAAGAATTACCCTGTCGAGGCTGCCGCAGTGTACTGGCACTTCGTGGATGTAGTATGGATCTTCTTCTACCCGGCGTTGTATTTGATCGGTACGGCCGTCAAATAATTACCTGCAAGAATTCTCTGTTGCCAGTGAGTTGAATTCAAAACGGGGCGGCCTGTTCGGGTCGCTCCGTTTTTCAGGTGTGTGAAAAAAGATCGGTGAAATTCGGAAAGCACTATGGATAGAAAAATACTTTTGGTGGGGTTGATGTCGTTCCTTTTGATCGGCGCGGTGGGAATAAGTGTATTGCTTTTCTCGAAGCCCGCCAGTTTTCGCGGGACAACCTATGCCGAGCCATATCCAGTGGCGCCGGAGTTTGAATTAACCCGGGCAAACGGGAATACCTTTCAGTTGAGCGAGCAGCGCGGGAAGATCGTCATGCTATTCTTTGGTTACACCTCCTGCCCGGATGTCTGTCCGACCACAATGGCAGAACTTAACCAGGCACTGAGAGAACTCGGCAGCCAGGCAGATCAGGTACAAGTCATATTTGTAACTGTTGATCCGCAGCGCGATACGCCCGAGCGCGTGCAGGAATATGTCAATCATTTCAACCCGAGTTTCATAGGGCTGAGTGGGTCGGAGGCCGAACTGGCAAAGGTGTGGGGCGATTATGGTGTGTTCCGCGAAGTTGTGGAGGGTAAATCAGCCGCAGGATATCTTGTCGATCACACTGCGCGGGTAACCTTGATCGACCAGCAGGGAAACCTGCGCGTGTCGTTCCCATTCGATACACCGGTGGAAGATATTGTCCACGATGTAGAGCTGTTGCTCAAGTGATCGAGAATAAAATGTCAAGAAACTTTGTAATCAAAAGGATTCTGTTTTCAATTGCGCTGGCTTTGTTGATCGGTGTGCTGATCAGCGAAGTGCCATTTCTTTTTTTGCAGGAAACGGCGCGCGCACCGCGTGAGATCGTTCTGACCATCCCGGCGGGCACGGCAGAACAGGTTGCACGCGGCGAACAGCCGCCGTCCATCCCCGAGAATATGAACTTTGTCGTTGGTGACCGGCTGGTTGTCAGGAACGAAGACTCGGTCGATCACAAACTTGGTCCGCTATGGATCCCTGCGAATTCGTCCGCTCAACTATCGCTCGATCAGGAAGAAAGCTTTGCCTACGAATGCAGCTTCCAACCCGGCCAATATTTTGGGCTGGATGTGCGCGAGCCGCTGACGACCGGCACGCGAATTTATGGCATTCTGTACATTGCGTTGCCCATGGCGATATTGATCGCGTTGTACAGTTTCATTTTCACTCCCAAGAAAAAAGAAGATGTTCCTGCTTAAGATGTTTCAGCCGAAGTGGCTGATTCTCACTTTGCTTGTTTTCGCAGGGACGGCGCTATGCATCCGCCTTGGCATCTGGCAATTGGACCGGCTCGAGCAGCGCCGCGCCTTCAATGCGCAATTTGAATCTGCGCGGGCGCGGCCTGCCCTGGATTTGAATCGGGAGCAGCCGGAGGATATTACCGGGATGGAATGGCGACCTGTGAAAGTGACCGGAGAATATGACTTTGAGAACCAGATCGCATTGCGGAATCAGTATTACGGCAGCCAATATGGTTATCATTTAATGACCCCGCTTCTTTTCAACCCTTCGACACTTCCTGCGGTCGCAGGGCAAGTTGCTGTTTTCGTTGATCGTGGTTGGATCCCTGCTGACGGCAACTCCGCTCTCGCGGACTGGCATAAGTATGATGAGGCTGGCACGGTCACTGTTTCGGGGCAGATCCGGCTTGGGCAGGCCAAGCCCCGTTTTGGCGGAGTCGCAGATCCGCTGCCGGAAGACGGCGCAAAGCTGGAGATCTGGAACAATGCCGATCTAACGCGGATCGGCAGTCAGATGCCGTATCCCATTCTGCCCATTTACATACAACCTGAACCGGACACAAATGATACCGAGCCGCCGATCCCATACCAGCCTGAGATCGAACTGACCGAAGGTCCGCATTTTGGATATGCCTTGCAGTGGTTTACCTTTGCGACCATCTTGTTTATTGGATATCCGTTCTTTTTGCGAAAGCAGGAAGCAGGATCAAAATGAAATACTCGCTGAAATCGTCTTTTGCACGCTGGGTGTTGGCGCTGTTTTTTGCCATTCTGGCGCTTACGATCGTTGGTCGTATGGTGACGCTGACCGGAGCCGCGGACTACTGTGATGGTTTCCCTTTCTGTGTCCCAGCTCATCCTTTAGGCTGGCTGAAGCTGACGCATATCCTGCTGGTAGGCATTGCATCTGTTTTGATGTTTACCGTCTTGCGCAAGGCTTGGCAGGAACAACGTGATCAAAGTGTGCTTCTGCCGCTGACGACCGTCCTGGGGGTGATGTTCTTTGGGCAGGTACTGGTGGGAGCCATGCAGGTCATGCAGTCCTATCCAGCTCATCTTGTTTTCCTGCACACGCTTACCAGCATCGCGCTGTGGGTCTCGCTGCTACTGCTTGTGTATACCTCGGGTATGCTTGCTGTTGAGAACAAGCAAGTTGTAAATCTGAGTCGAGGACAACGCCTCAGGGACTTCGTTGCCCTGTCCAAGCCTTTGATCGTCGGGTTGTTGTTGATCACCACCTATGGCGGGCTTGTGATCGGTGGCAAAGCCTGGCCCTCATTCTCTCTGACGATGTGGACGTTGATCGGCGGGGCCCTGGCGGCAGGCGGTTCGAGCGCGCTGAATCAATACATCGACCGTGAGCTCGACAAAAATATGCAGCGCACGGCCAAACGTCCCCTGGCAGATGGCCGCCTGACAGATGCCGAAGGGCTGGCATTTGGACTGGCACTGTCTTTGATCAGCTACTATGTTTTGGCTTGTTTCGTGAATGGACTCGCTGCGTTACTATCTCTGGCGGGGATCATTTACTATGTGATTTTGTACAGTCTCTGGCTCAAGAAAGCGACTGTGCAAAATATTGTGATCGGCGGCGGGGCAGGGGCGATCCCACCTATGGTGGGTTACGCTGCCGCCACAGGCCACCTGGACTGGACCGCCTGGATCCTCTTCGCGATCATCTTCATGTGGACCCCGCCTCATTTCTGGGCGCTGGCCATTGTGCGCATGAAGGATTATGAGCGGGCAGGGGTGCCGATGATGCCTGTCGTACGCGGCGAAATGGAAACCCGTAGACAGATCTTGATCTACACCATTGAACTGGTCATTGTCACTTTGTTGCTTCCCATTCTTGATCTCGCCGGAAATATCTATTTGATCTCATCACTGGTCCTTGGCGGCGCGTTGATCTATGCCGCCTGGGCAGTCTGGAAAAAAGGCGGCAATAAGGTTGCCTGGCGAATGTACAAATGGTCAAGCACCTACCTGGTGTTCATTTTTCTGGCGATCATGATCGATGTTGTATGGTAATATTCGAGCGATAACCTTCACACCACTCATCGGGCACAATGAGATTCATAGGAGTTCCCGAATCATGAGATTTCGAAAATTGGATATTCGCCGGATTCTGATTTATAGCGCGATCTTGTCGCTTCTCATTTACTTTATACTTGCATGGGCAGAGATGATTGCGGATCATTATCAGAGAACGGGTTCTGATTTCATGGGGTTCTATAGTTTTGGGTGGATCGCCAAGCACAAAGGAATATCATATCTTTACGATCTTAAGGTTCAGCAAGATTTACAGGAACAAATCGTTGGGCATCCCGTTACGCCCATATTTTCTACACATCTACCTCTGACAGCTCTGCTTTCCATGGCAGTAGGCGATGATGATTATGTTGCCTCATTCAAAAGATGGGCGATTGTTTTGCTTTTGCTCAACGTCATGAACATTTTTCTCCTCACAAAACTGCTGGATCTACAGAAGTTTACAAAAGAGAATCTCATCATTTTAGCCCTGGGTGCATACTTATTCGATCCAAGCTTCAGCGTCTTAATGAATGCACAGGATACAGCAATCGTACTGCTTGGGGCGATCCTCTGGGCATTTGGTTTCTTTTCAAAGAGATATTTTCTTGCTGGGATAGGTTTAAGCCTTACAGTTTTCAGGCCTCAAATTGCCCTGTTTCTTGCCGTCCCATTCTTTTTTCATCACCGAAAAGTATTTTGGGGATTCGTCTTGGGAAGCTCGGTGTTGGCAGCAATTAGCATGGGATTGCTGGGATATGAAGGGACGCTTAGCTTCATCAAAGCCATACGATATA
>DASTJG010000234.1:0-2294 GCA_035716785.1 Anaerolineales bacterium | reverse complement strand
TGAGATGTGTGTTGCACCGACATCCGTCAGCGAGACGATCGGCTGGGTCGGCGGTGTGGTGTCAGCGGGGAGCGTGAACGTCACAGAATTGCTGTACCGGGAATAGTTACCCGAGGCATCCCTGGCAACGATCCGTAACGTAAAGGAACGACCCGCCTCAAGCCCGGCGCGATAGACGCGCGTCGAAGCAGGACCGGGGAACGTTTCACTGCTGGTATTTGCACAGCAAATCACATAGGTAACGTTTCCCGAGTTGTCGGTGGAGGGATTCCACGCCAGCGACACGCTGTACGGGGTCATGCCTGTGACGCGCAGATTGGTTGGACTGGTGGGGTGCGGTCACGCGCAGCCTGAGCGGGAGTGGCGCTCAGAAGCAAAGCCAGCACGAGGACGATAGCAGTGATGAGGGAAGGTCTTGCCATGATTCGTTTCCTCCTATTCATCCTTTCTATCACTAATAACATTAAACCTTGAACGCGATCGACGTCAGGGAAGAATGAATCCAGGTTTGGATAAATATCCAAACCCGAACAGGCTGTGAGTCTGTCGTCCATAGGACATATACGGCAAGGATCTTGCGTTGGATGTACAGAGATCTATTTAGGGATTAAATAAAGAACCATTCAGCACTTGTTCACCGGTTGGTTGAACGCTTCCCCCGGCCGGCTCGACGGTGACCCAAATGGACGAATAGGACAACAGAGATTCCGGCGCCTCGAGCCGTATTCCTCGATAACCAGTCTCGTCCACAGCAAAAACCGGGCCGCCCGTATAACTTGAGTCGCGCACCAGCCAGATCTGGTATTCATGCGCCTCATCCAGCGGTGCTAAATCATCCACGACCAACACGCCATTTAGCCCGTCCGCGCCCATGATCACGAAGCCGCTGGTAGATGGTGCCGCAGCTGTGTTTTGGAGCGCGATCGCCCGCATGCCCAAAGGCCCGGTCAGGACTTCTGCATTGTTGAGTCTCTGCCAGAGCAAAAAGTTGGAAAAGGCAAGCAGGACGATCAAAAACAGACCCACCAATGCGCCAACGGGCAACAGCCGCCTCGGGAAACGCCAGCGCACAGGTTGAGGGGTCTCTTTCACGCTCAAACTCTGAATACGTTCCATTAACCGCGGACGTAGATCTCTTGAGAGATTCACCTCAGGCACTGCCAATGGCAGTTGATCGGCAGCCATCTGGAACGCGTCCAATTCCTGGCGACACAAATAGCAACCAGTAATATGTTCGCCTACAGATTTTGCTTCTTCTTCATCCAAACTGCCCAGCACATAGGCTGGCAGAGATTCGAGAACATGGAGATCATTTGTCATTGGAGATCGCCTCATTGCTTCTTAACAGAGGATACGCAATCTACGCATTCTCAGATTTATCCGACGGCTGCTTCTCATCTGCCAGCGTTTGTTTCAATTTCCGCATTGCCAGGCGAATACGCGTCTTAACGGTTCCCAGCGGCTGTTTCAGGACCTCAGCGATTTCCTGCTGGGTATAGCCACTGAAGTAAGCCAGGATCAAAGCCTGCCGCTGTTCTGCCGGTAATTGAGCAACAGCGTCCCGAACACGCGCCTGCTGCAAGGAAACTTCCGCGCGCGCCTCCGGGTCTGAGGCGGGAGACTCGTTATGCAAGAGCAGATCGTCCAGATACAGGCTTTTCAGATCGGGATGGGAGTTTTGTCGGCGAAGAACATCGATCGCATGATGGCGCGTGATCGCAACCAGCCAGGTGCTGACTTTGGCGCGCTCCGCACGGTACATCTTTGCCCGTTGCCAGACACGCACAAAAACATCCAGTGTCACCTCCTCAGATGTTGAAGGATCGCCCAGGATCGCGAATGCCATGCTGAACACGAGGCGGTGATATCGGTCATACAATTCTTTGATCGCATCCGCGTGAGCGTCAACGATCAGTTCGATCAGGGAGATGTCATCAACGCCATCTAATTTCATGCCCATGGCCCCAAGGTTATCATGGGATGGGTAGAGTTGGGAGAGTCAATTAAGACGGAAACTACTCGCTATTCTCTCTTCTCCACAACTCCTGCATCTCCTCACTGGACTTAAGCAACTCATCCAATGTCCCCTCCGACTCAACTTTCCCGTCTTTGAGCACGATGATGTGATCCGCGCGCCGTAACAACGGACGGCGATGGGAAACAACCAGGCAGGTCATGTCTGCGTGGGCAAAGATCCGTTCCCAGAGCTGGCGCTCGGTCTCCACATCGAGCGCACTGGAAAGGTCATCGAAGACCAGCAGTTCCGGCTCGCGGATGAACATGCGCGCCGCGGC
>DASTJG010000233.1:0-3918 GCA_035716785.1 Anaerolineales bacterium | reverse complement strand
AAAAGCTGCCGCTCTATTATATTTTGATATGGGGAATCGGGGTTGCGCTTAAAATAAAAAGCCCAAAGTTTTTAACTTTAGGCTTTCCAAGTGACTCCGGGGGGAGTCGAACCCTCAACCTTGGCATTAAGAGTGCCCTGCTCTGCCATTGAGCTACGGAGCCAATCGTGCGCACGGTATTATACCCGATGCAGTATACCTGTCAATAACATAGCAAGGCTGAGTGCGCTAAAAAGTTGTAAGGGTCTTTTGCCGGAAGGAGAAAAATAACCACGGAAACACGGAGAAAAGCATCTCAAAAACTCCGTGCCTTAGTGTCTCCGTGGTTTGCTCTCTTGGGCTATCGACAACCTTTGAGTGCTCCCGCAGGGCTTGCCCTGAGTAGTGAAGCGTATCAAAGGGCGTCCCCACATCCCAGACTTCCTGTATAATAGAACCGCATAGTTTCATCCTGCATTTCATCGCATGAACCCTTCCGAACCTGTTTCTCAGCCTCAACCTGAACAGACACCCGAATTCGTTTCCGCGCGTGCCCGCAGGCGCCGCGCCTTGCGCCGCGCCTCTTTCCCCACCAATGAACGGGAACGCGCCGAGTTGTTTACGCATCTCACCCACCGTGCCTTCCCATCCTATGAACTCTTTGTTTTTTCGCTGGTGGCAGGCGTCATTTTGGGATTGGGTTATTTATTCAACTCACAGGCATTGCTGATCTTTGGCGTTCTCGCCGCTCCTTTATTGACACCCTGGATCGGCACGACGCTTTCGATCGTGGCTGGTGCGCTGCGCCTGTTCGCGCAAACCATCACAGCTCTCTTCGTCAGTTCCCTGATCATCTTCCTGGGCGGGCTGCTCGCTGGCTTCGCCTCGCGTCCTTTCCAGCCGCTGACGTTCAACGAAGCGTTCACTCACAGCCGTTTATGGCCCCTCGATCTGATCGTCCTGACCGTTGGAGCAGTCCTGATCACCGTCTCGTTCGTACGCTCAGAAGATCGTCCTTACCTGCCGAGCGCGCTGCTGGCTTATGAACTCTTCCTTCCACTTTGTGCAGCCGGTTTCGGGCTGGGCAGCGGCGTAGGACTTGGCGAGATCTGGCCCCAGGGACTGCTGGTCTTCTCGGTTCATCTTGCCTGGGCAACCTTCTTCGGGCTGGTTACACTTTTCTTCCTGCGCTTTTATCCCACCTCTACTGGTGGGGCAGTCTTTAGCGCATTTACATTTATCGGCCTGGTCCTCGTCGTGGCGATGTATTCAGGATTGGGAAATTGGATCACAGGAAAGACCGCTCCTCCAACGCCCTCGCCTGTCGCCATGATCGAAGTGACCTCCACCCCTCCACTGAGTGCCACGATCACACTATCACCCATGCCTGAACAGGCCACGGCGGTCATTGGCGTGCCGACAAGTTCGCCCACACGGACTCCAAGACCGACTGCCGTAACTCTTCCCGCTACAGAAACGCCCACTCCCACTGTCACTGCCGAACCAACGCCGATCATTGCGATCATTCGGGCCTCCGAGGGAGGCGGCGCGTTCATTCGTGATGTGCCGCGCGGACAAGTACTGGTCACGCTCACCAATGGCTCGACCGTCACCATCATCCCGAATGACTTCCAGGAAGTGAACGGCGTGGTCTGGGTGCATGTCTTTGCAACCGTCAACGACCAGCGCGTGGAAGGCTGGATGATCCAGACGGTGCTGCAAACCGCCACACCTATCGTAGACTGGCAGCCTTCCCCCACACCTTGATTTCTGTCATTGCGAGCCGCGAAGCGGCGAAGCAATCTCATACAGAATTCGTTGTTTGTAAATCGCAAATGAGATTGCTTTGTCGGGATTTCGACACTATGTGTCTCAACCCTCCTCGCAATGACGGGTACTATGGGTATTTTTGAGACAAGTTTTAGTTATTTAACAACCGGATTTAGGAGCACTTGTGACCGAGGAAATCGTCATCTTCGACATCGATGGCACACTTGCAGATGTTTCAGAACGCATCCAGCATTTGAAGAAAAAGCCAAAGGATTGGAATGCCTTCTTCAGCGGCATGCCCCAGGATAAAGCCATTCAATCCATGGTGCGCCTGTGCAATCTTCTCTATGCTTCCGGAATTCAGATCATTCTCTGCTCCGGGCGGAGTGAGGAACACCGCGATGAGACCGTGAAGTGGCTGGAACAGCAGGGCGTGAACTATCACGCCCTGCTGCTCAGAAAAGACCGCGACCACCGCAGCGACACTGTGGTCAAACGTGAGATGCTGGGAAACATCGACAAGGACAAGATCTTATTCGTAGTGGAAGATCGCAGCAGGGTGGTCGAGATGTGGCGTTCAGAGGGACTGGTCTGTTTGCAATGTGCGCCCGGGGAGTTTTAAGTTTATAGGAGAACGCCAGTTACGCGAAAAGGCGTAAGTGAGATGATTGACATGAATAGATAAAAATTCTGCCGCAAAGTTCCAACCCTGCGGCAGAATTTTCACTCACAATTACTCCCAGGGAATGATAATTATCACTGGAGGTGGCGGGTCGGTTGGTTCGGATTCATCGGACTCATCGGATTCGGGCTTGTTGCAATTACGTCCTGAGTATACGGTCACACTGACCTGGCTGGATGGAATTGGCTGGCCTTGAAATGTCCCTTGTACATAGGCAACATTCGCGACGGATGAACAAAGATCATTCTCCCGGATCCGGTAGTATCCCTTGCAGGTGAGCTGACCGCCGGCTGGCAAGCTACCGGCAGGGTCACATTCCCATTGATCCGCTTTCTCGTCAAAAAGCTCAAACGGACCATTCACAGCCGCCTGTCCGGTATTTTGAACTGCATACGTGTAGACAAGGACATCGCTGGTCTTCGTATATACCGTCTGATTCACGCTTGCTGTAACGGTTAATTGAGGCTGTGAGGCCTGGGATGTCGGCGTAGGCATCAAATAATATACAGTTGCGCTCGCCGGATCCGACCGGACGGTCTGGTTCGCAGGGCCGCACAGCCCCTCTGCCTGGGCGGTATTTGTAATATTCGAGCCGACATCCGAATCTTTTACGGTATAGCTTCCCCGACAGGTGATAAAGCAATCCACACAGAGATTAAATCCCACTCCCACATCGTCGCAGGCCCACTCATCTACTTTATCGTCTGCCACCACAAATGGACCGCTTACCTCTGCGTAGCCTGTGTTGTGGATTGCATAAGTGTATTGGATCACCTCACCAGCAGTCAGATAAGAGGTCGGGCTGGCAGATTTTTCAAGATCCAGCTGACAGTGGGGAGGTTCGTAGACCACATCTACGACGGCGGTCTTCACCACCGGTTCGTAATCGACCAGCCAGAACCCCGACCCCTGGGGCTGTAATACGCCTCTCGCCGAGGCGGTATTCTCGATCACCCCGGCGGCCACATCTGCCTCCGTGGTGGTATAGGAAAGCTGGCAGGTGATCGTCCCGCCCGGTTGCAGCACCGTGGACGCGCATGGCACCGCGCCAAACGTATCGTCGGTGATGTTGAAGTCCAGCGGTATGTTTTCCGGGTTCTTCAAGGTATATGAATAGGTGATCACTTCCCCCGGGCCGCTGAAAACGGACGGCGCGGCCGTCAGGTCGAACTCCATTTCGACCGGTACACAACTCCGGCAACCGAAAATCACGAACAAACTAAGAAATAAGACCAGTAAACGATATTCCCTCCCGATCCTGTGCATTATAGCCTCCTTGCTGCAAAGTTAGCGTGCGTGTTCATCCTATTATGTGTAATTGTTTTTTCCAATACCATCCCACAAATGGATGACTTCAAAATATATCTGCCCACTTGCCATAATGTGAAATCGATGGGCGTAGCTCAAAGTCATTTCTTTGCCACGCATAACGAACTGCCCCTCTGCTGGCTATGCCAGCGTGGTGTGACATCGCGAATTGATTAAAA
>DASTJG010000232.1:0-3411 GCA_035716785.1 Anaerolineales bacterium | reverse complement strand
GGATTGAAATTCCAAGACAAAGGCACAGTCAATGAGCCTTACCTTCAGATCGATGTGTACGCCGATCAAAAGGTATCGGAGCAGGGGATCGCAGTGCTGGTCGATGAGATCAAATACCGCTACAATCTGGAACTCGACCTGACCGGTTTCTATAAAGCCTTCCGAAAAGACAAGGTCCTGGGTCCGGTCATCAAACGCTGGCGCGGCATGCGACCGGGACATCCCAGTTCCCTGTATGAATATCTGATCATCGGGATCGTGCTCCAAAATGCCACTGTCAGGCGTTCCATCCAGATGTTCAAAGCCCTGTTGGAAAATTATGGAACGCTGCTCGAATACGATGGAAAGAAATTATGGTGCTTCTGGGAACCCGGAGCCTTGCAGGACGTAACCGAAGAGGAACTCCGAGCTCTGAAAGTCGGTTACCGCGCAAGGTCCATCAAGAAGACAGACGAATGTTTTCGTCTGGGGATCGTCGATGAGTTTGAACTGAGGACAAAAGACCGGGAAACCCAGATGAAGGAACTACTCAAGCTGTACGGTGTAGGACCTGCTACGGTCTGGTATCTTCTGTTCGATGTCTTCCATCACTGGGACTTTTTCAATCACGTTTCCCCGTGGGAGCAAAAGATCTACTCCAAGCTCTTTTTCGATCAGGACCCGGAAAATCCTGTAGAGGTCAGTAAGATCCTGAAGCACTTCGAAACGTTCGGCGAGTACAAGCAACTGGCTGTTCATTACATCTGGGAAGACCTGTGGTGGAAGCGAAAGAACAATCCGATGCCCTGGCTGGAAAAGCTAATTCGAGTTTAAATTCCCTCGTTTAGCCCATTAGTCCCCCCGCCGAAACGATCTCAGATAAAGCGTGTTAGAATTTTTGCTCTTATAGGTAATTTCATTCATAAAATCGCTGCTTTCATTCTGCTCAAACAGTTCTTATCAGTAGAGGAGAGAAAATGGCCGGGAAAATGGAGAGAGTTGTCGTCACCGGGATGGGCGTTGCCAGTCCGCTGGGCTGCAGTTTGACCGGGTTCTGGGAATGCCTGCTGTCCGGGCAACCGGGGATCCACTCGCTGGAGGGGAGCATTTTTTCCGGGCTGCCGAGCGGCATCGGTGCAATGGTGTGGGGGTATGAAGAAACCCAATATTTCGATAGCAAGGAAGCAAGACGCATGAGTCGTTCTTCGCAACTGGGGCTGGTTGCCGCCGGGCAGGCCATCCCGCAGGCGAGGATTGAGAATGGAGAAGTGGATCACGCAGAGGTGGGCGTGCTGATCGGCAGTTCCATCGGCGGTTACGTTGCGGCGGAGCCTTTCATCAAAAACTTTTATGAACATGAACGCATAAGTCCATTTACGATCCCCATTTCGATGAACGCGGGACCGGCGGCGAATGTTTCGATCAAATATGGTTTTCAGGGTCCGCTTTTGGATGTGGATGCAGCCTGCGCCACGGCTGCGCATTCGATCGGCTACGCCTTCAACATGATCCGCAGCGGCAATTTACAGGTCGCCGTGACCGGCGCCGCGGACTGCCCGTTCTCACCGGCGGTGGTGGCGGCCTGGGCAGCGATGCGCGCCATCTCGACGCGCGAAGATTGCCCGGAGGAGGCCTGCCGCCCGTTCAGCGCGGACCGGGACGGCCTGGTGCTGGGCGAAGGAGCAGGCATCCTTGTGCTGGAGGCGGAGAGTCATGCCCTGCGCCGCGGTGCCCCCATCCTGGCAGAGATCAAAGGCTACGGCGCCAGCGCCGACAGCAGTCATCTCACCCAGCCTGCCCAGATCGGACCCGTCCGGGCAATGCAGCGAGCGCTGAAAGATTCCGGCTTGACTGTGGAGGACATCGACTACATCAACGCGCATGCCACCGGCACGGAGGCGAACGATAAAAACGAGACGCGAGCCATCAAGGAAGTCTTCGGGCAGCGTGCGTACGAGATCCCCGTGGTCGGCAATAAAGCCGCGCTGGGACATTCGATCGCGGGCAGCGGCGCGCTGGAGTTGATCGGCTGTATCTTCTCCCTGCGCGACCAGGTGGTGCCGCCGACGATCAATTACAAGGCACGCGACCCGGAGTGCGATCTGGATTATGTCACGGGAGGCAGCCGGCATGTCCGAATGCGAAACGTGATGAGCAACTCCTTCGCATTTGGAGGCAGTAATGCGGTTCTGATCGTAGGGTCGTATGAACCGGACATCGAAACATCCTGATCGATTTCGGACATCACAAGAACACTGTGCCCAAAAAGAATTTAACCGCGCTATCGATCTTCGTCCTGACGATCAGCTTCTACATGTACACGCTTCTTCCCTCCCTCGCCTGGGGAGATGGAACCAAGCTGCAGAGTGAAGCCATCGCGGGCGAGTCGTTCGTGCTCGCAGAGATGCCCCCGGATGAGTTTTCTCCGGACCCGTTCCCCTTTTCCAGAGTGGGAGTTGCCGCGTGGGATCATCCTCTCTATATTGTCCTGGGACATATCCTCGTCAAGACGTTCCCGCGCCTTGACCCTCTCTGGCTGGTGAACCTCATCTCGGCAGTCTGCGGAGCGGCATCGGTCCTTTTGTTATTCCTGATCTCATATCGTTTTACCCAATCGACCCTGGCTTCCTGCTATGCCAGCCTCGCCCTGGCTGTTTCCCATACCTTTTGGTGGCACTCCTCCACCCCGGAGGTGTACACATTATTTGTTTTTCTTCTGCTGGTCAGTTTTCTCTTCTTCGACCAATTCGAAAGAACGGGCAGGCGCTCACATCTCCTTTACAGCGCCTTCTTTTTGGGGCTGGCGGCTTGCACTCATATCCTCGCGTTCCTCGCAATCCCTGCACTGGTCCTTTATTCTCTTCTTTCCGGCAAGTATCGTAATCTCCGCGCTGTTGACATACAAAAGCTTGCACTGTCGGCTGCTGGATTTCTGGCCGGCTTTTCCCTCTACATCGTTCAATTCATCCGGATATCTGCGAATTTCTCCTTCCGCGAGATCATGGGACCCATGGTCGGCTCGACGTTTTTGAGCCGGCTTGGCACATTCTCTCCGGTCCTGTTGGGGGAGAGCCTGTTGAGTTATCTTTTCTTTCTGACGGTGCAGTTCGGTCCCTTTGGGTTAATACTGGGCGCGATGGGCGTTCGCAAAGCATTCAAAGAAAAGGACCCGGCTTTGCGAAAGATTGTTTCTTTTTTCATTGTGTTCGCTTTATTTGGGATTTTCTATCGCGTGACGGATCAGTTCACCTTTTTCATCGCATCCTACATCTTTTGGGCCGTCCTGATGGCGGTCGGAACAGACCACGCCCTTCGGTTGATCCCGTCAAACCGGCGTTTGCTCCTCCCCATGGCTCTGGCGTTATTCCTCTTCGCAACCCCATTTTTCTACACCGCTCTGCCGCGCCTGGCAGCGAGAGCCGGTTTGAATGA
>DASTJG010000231.1:0-9483 GCA_035716785.1 Anaerolineales bacterium | reverse complement strand
CTGGCTCGTAGTCAGCCGCCAGGTGCCTGCCATACAGAACTGGCTGGATGACAACTTTGCCTGGCCCATGTGGACGATCGGGGCTGGGGTGTTGGTGCTCCTCATCGGCTTGATCACGGGCGCGCCGGGCATGGCGGTGCCAGCCTCGATCATTGCCGGGATCGGCGGGATTCTCTATTATCAAAACGCCACGGGCGACTACAGCTCATGGTCGTACATGTGGGCACTTATCCCCGGCTTCGTAGGTGTGGGAACGATCCTGGCAGGCCTGCTCGGCGAGAATCCTCGGTATAACCTTGGACGTGGATTGAACCTCATTGTGATCAGCGCGGCTGTCTTCCTGATCTTTGCCACGTTGTTCGGCGGGCTTTCCATTCTGGGCGACTATGGTCCTGCTGCCATACTGATCGTCCTGGGAATCTACATCCTGCTGCGCGGATTGTGCCGCGGTGGTGGGTATCGAGGTCAAGATGAAACGCGATAATATCTTTTGGGGAGCGGCCCTGATCCTGGCAGGCTTGCTCCTCTATTTACAACAGCAGGGGATCATCAACAATGTCTTTCGGTATTTCTGGCCTCTGGCGTTGATCCTGCTGGGTGCCTGGATCATCCTTGGTGTGTATTGGCGGCCTGCCCCGTCTGCGCAGGAGTTGTTCTCCATTCCGCTCGGTGGAGCAAAGAGTGCCCGGTTCAAGTTCTCGCATGGCGCCGGTCAACTTGTGATCAGCGGCGGCGCGCCGATTGGACAGGCGCTTGCGGGTTCAGCGGCGGCCGGAATGAACAAGGAAAGCCGATTGGACGGAGACAGGCTCGAGGTCAAGGTGGAGGCGGGCCCTTCGTTTGTGCCATTCGTAGGCCCATCTGAAGGTGTCTGGCGATTCCAGCTCACACAGGAAATCCCATTGACACTGAAAGTGGAAGCGGGCGCGAGTTCGTTGGATCTCGACCTACGGGATGTACTGGCCACACACGTCGAGTTGAAGACCGGGGCCAGCAGCTCGAATGTGACCATGCCGGCCCGCGGCGTATCGCTTTTGGATGTGGAAGCTGGCGCGGCTTCGGTCAATGTCCGCGTCCCTGAGGCGACTGCGGGACGCATCCGCGTGAAAGAAGGCGTAACGTCCGTCAATGTGGATACGAACCGATTCCCTCAACTTGATTCGGGCATCTACCAGTCCCCTGGCTTCGACACTGCGGCTGACCGCGCAGAGATCACTGTCGAAGCGGGACTCGGCTCCGTTTCTGTAAAGTAAAGGAGAATGAACATGCGGCGGTATGACCCTCGACTCATTATCGGCGTGTTGCTTGTCCTTGGAGGCTTGCTCTCACTGCTCGATGCAATGAATATTATCTCGAATGCGAGCGGCATTTTCTGGGGCATGGTGTTTGGTGCAGGCGGGTTGGTCTTTCTCTACATGCTTCTCAACGACCGCAATAGTTGGTGGGCAGCATTCCCCGCCTTCACGTTGCTGGGACTGGCTGCCGCCTCCATCCTGCCTGAATCGCTGGAGGACTTCGATGGCCTGGTCTTTTTTATCGGTCTCAGCCTCGCGTTCTGGTGGGTATATTTCACGAACACCAATGAGCATTGGTGGGCGATCATTCCGGGCGGCGTATTGCTTACGCTGGGTGTGGTGTCTGCCTTGGAGGATGTTTCAGGTTTCGAGACAGGCGGACTCTTTTTCCTGGGGCTTGGGCTTACGTTCATGCTTGTGGCTGTCCTGCCTGGTGGAAAAGGTCGCTCGTGGGCATTGATCCCCGGAACGATCCTGCTGGTTTTTGGAGCCATCCTCGGCACCACTGACCGCGGTTTCACGGACTATCTCTGGCCTGTGGTACTGATCGCTCTGGGTGGATATTTTGTTTTGAGGTTTTTTACAAATCGTCCGCTTGAGTAAAGTGAATGATTAGCACAGAAACGGGAGCGCCTTGGCGCTCCCGTTTCCAACGTACCTGCCCTCACCCGGTATCTCAAATTAATTCTGACACTCTGAAATTCCCTGAACAAGCAGGGATTTTATTTGTTTATGTGCATCCTTCCAGCGGGAAGCTACGCCGTCTGCCAGGCGCTCTAAAATATCCTTGCCTGCTTCCGGATGCTCCATGCAGAACTTGCGCAGATCGCTGCCATGCACGCGAAACGCTTCTACATCTCCGATCGCCATGGCTGAAGAGGTATACTCCTCGCTTCCCACAACTGCCGACCAGCCAAACAAGCCGCCCTTTTCGATATGAGACACGGTAATTGGATTGCCATCATAGGGCTTATACGACACTTCCACAGCGCCACTGATCACGAGATAAAGGAATTCTGCCGGCGTGCCCTGTTCGAGTATGACCGTACCTGCTTGGCAGGAGAAGGGCTCGAACAATGGTTTCAGCAGATTCATCTGGTTCTCATCTAATTCTTTAAAAATAGCTACGCGATTCACTTTGTCAACCTTTCCGCCATATTACTCGGCGGGAGAGTCCTCTTCCAGTGGCAAACATCATGATTTGAATGACATTTGTCCTGAATTTAAGATCAGGGATTTGGTGCGGGTATACTTATCCAAAAATGATCGATTGTGACTCGCAATATGCTTCGAAAAATCCTTCCCATTATTACGCTTGCACTCGGATTCAGCCTTGTCCTTACATCCATGTACCTGGTGTTACAAAATCGGGCGTCTCAAAACGACCTTTCAGCCGTTCCCGCGAAAGTGAACTTTCCTGCCCCTGAATTGACACTGATCGATATCCAGGGAGACTCGCGTTCGCTCGCGGACTATCGCGGTCAGGTTGTGCTGGTCAATCTGTGGGCAACCTGGTGCCCTCCCTGCAAAGAGGAGATGCCGACCCTGCAAGTTTTTTATGAGAAATACAGAGAAAGAGGTTTTATCATCATTGCCATCAATGATGGTGAGTCCCAAAAGGACGTCCTGCAATTTGTGAAAGATTATCAATTGACGTTCCCGGTCTGGCTGGACCCGACTCACATCGCAACCGAAAAAGCGTTTCACACGTTGAATCTGCCCAGCTCATTTGTGATCGATCGCAATGGAACCATCCGACTGGCATGGATCGGCAGGATCAGTTCCAGGATGCTGGAGAAACATATAACCCCTTTGATCCAGGAGCAATAGTAAAAGCAGGCGTTTCCAATGGAACTGCGTTATGAAATTATGAAGATTACTCGGCGGGGGTCTGGTATTTTACGTCCGACATGACCTGGCTTTGATAATCCGAGCATTCGCAGGCAGTGATGACCGCCGCGCCGCGCGTCAGTGTGCCCTGGTATACCTTTGAGCCATTATGAGCGACCCAGCCCTCGAGATTGAAGGCGAGTGGGCCGTCGGCGAGGATCCATTCCCCGTTATATTTACGGGCAATGTGGACGTGTGTCCCGGTCACGCGCCCACCTTCGCAGGAGGGATAGCCGATTGGTTGCCCGGCTTTTACCTCCGTGCCAAGAGGAACACGTCCGGTTGTGGCCAAATGCAGGTAATACAACACCCAGCCTGTGCGCTCATCTCCGTCTTTGTCGAGGTCGATCACCGTCCCATCGATGTCCGAGCGCAGGACCAGTCCGTCGGCCATGGCTGTGGCGTGTTTGTCTGATTCAACGGTGTAACAACCGGACGTCTCCGAAGCCGGGGCAAAGTCAATGGCGGCAAAGGGTTCGCCTGAGCCCCAGCCGGTATGGGGACCTCCGGTGTATGCCCATAACTGGCCCAGAACAAAGGGAAACTGTAATGGAGGTTGCTGGAGGCTGCCCGGCAGGACGATCACCGGATCTTCCCAAGGGTCGCCGAAAAAAGTCTGGTACACGCGCGCCAGCCCCTCGGGTCCGATGGCGGCAAAATATTTGTCCGCTGCGTAGAGTCTGGAGAAATAATACTGCAATGCGACCGATCCTGCGTTTTGCCAGGGGTCCGGTCGGAAGAGTGTGTCATCCAGCAATTCGATTTCTGTCAGCTTGCCAGCACGCCAACTGTAATATCCGTTATTCAATATGTTCGCGGCAATGACCAGTTGGAGGTATGGGCTTTCATAGTTCACCCGCCTAAAACCGAGCGCATATCTCCCGCCTGGAGACTCGGGCTGTGTGAGTGCACCGGTTTGATATTCGAGCAGCGCAAGCAGCAGCTGCGGGCTGACACTGTAATTCGTCGCGACATAATCCACAACTTCAGCGCCGGTGCGCATCTTTTCCCCGGCATAGACGCGATAATTCTTCAACCAGCCGGAAGTGGAAGCGACAAAGGCGGAGGTACTGAACCCGATCTGTGCGGGACCGTTGACAAAGGCATGATCTGGAATGCTCTGGTAGGCGGTGCCCCACAGCGGAAGATAGTAGATCGGAATTTTCATTGGGAAGCCAGGCGGCATGGTCGTCGCATCCTGTGGGATAACGGGATTGGCTTCCCGGATCTCCTCCACAGTGGTGTTGAAGCGGGCAGCAAGAGCCGGAAGCGTATCTCCGTTTTGGGCAATGTAATCGACAAGTTCACCGGGCTTGTACTCGGGCCGGCCCGAGGTGGGCGCGGGAACGGGTGTTGGCGCGAGCGGCGTGATCATGTTTTTGACAATGCTGGTCGGCGCGCCCGGGGCACAGGATGCAATGAGAACGGCAATGAGCAGAAGGGTCAAAAAACACAGAGTTGTGTTTTTCCCTCTGTGTCTTTTGAGTATGGATGCCCTAAAGTACTTGAGCATTTCAAGTTTCATTTACAGTTACTCTTCTTCTTCACGGATAACCACTGCCAGTGACTGGCCGTACACATCCGCGGTAATGACTTTATCACCTTTGACAAGCTTCCCTTGATAAGGTTTCTCGCCCGCATAAACAGTCCAGCCACTCAATATGAACGGAATGGGCCCGTCCGCGATGACCCATTCGCCGTTGTACTTTCGCGCGAAATGTACATGGGTGCCGGTGGAGACTCCGCCTTCGCAGGAGGGATGACCGATGCGGGCATCCTGTTCCACCCATTCCCCTTTGGTCACGCGTCCATCCGTGGCGACATGCATGTAGAGTATGTTCCATCCGGTTTGCTCGGAACCATCGCCGTCCATATCCACGACGACGAAACCCTTTCCAGCGCGAACGACCAGGCCCGGCGCGGCGGCCACGATCCATTTGGGGGAAGACTCGCAGCCGCTCTTGGCGCTGGCAGGCGCGAAGTCCACTGCAGCCAGCGGACCGTCATGTTCCCAGGCCGCGTGCGGTCCGCCGGTGAAGGCCCAGGAAGCATGGGTCTCGAACGGCAGAGACATCTCGGGCTGGGCAAGACTTGGCGGGAAAATCGGTCCGACCGCGTCGGCGCGCGACCACGGATCGCCAAACATTTTTTGATAATACGAGACAAAGCCGCCGGACTGATCCATGATACGCAGCCATTCATTGAATGTATGCGTGCGGGAAAAATAATACATCAAGCCAACCGTGCCGGCATTCAATGTCGGGTCGATGCGGAGTCTGGTGCCATCCTGGAAGGTGAGTTCTGTCAGTTTTCCTGTACGCCAGTTGTAATACCCGGTGGAAAGCTGGGTGATCCCCCAGGTCAACTGCATGAACATTCCTTTGTATCGATAGCTCTCCTGACCCAAAGGATAAGCGGTACGAAAATCATTCGCAGGTTTTCCGTGTACCCAGCCTGCTTCATAGTCAAGAATGGCCAGCAACAGGCGCGGATTGATGGAATTCTCATACGCGAGCCGCTCGATCGCGCGTGCTCCGGTGGTCCATTCGGTGGTGCCCAGATATTCGCGATACGTGGAAAGATATCCGCCGGCCTCTTTCACATAGGTTGCAATGTCGAAGTCAATGGCAGTGGCTGAAAAGATCAATTCATTATCAGGGATCAATTGCAGAGATGGCGTAAAGGGAAGGGAGCGATCGATCGTATCCGGGATGATCAGTAATGTACCGGTGTCGAGCAAGCCTGTTTGTGGAAGAACTCTTGGTGAAGCGATCGCGTTCACATCCACCCCAAACCGGACTGCGACGGACGGAAGCCAGTCTCCATTTTGGGTGTAGTACAACACTGTGGGAGTGCTTGTTGTTGGCACAGGAGTGCTGTCGGTCAGAGAGGCGACATCCTGTGTGATGAACGCTTCATTGAACGTGGGTGTAGGTATAGGTGTGATGGTATTGGGGATGGCGGCAGTGACGAATGGATTGATGGGTTCCGTTGCAACAGGGACAGAGGCTGAAGTGGGGGGTAGCCCGCCGAGCGGAGTCGGTGTGACGTATTGCCCCCACAACGACGTGGTGCTACCGCCGCAGGATGCCAGTAAAAAAGAAGCTGTAACGAAAAAGCTGATAAGTCGTTTCACAAAGTCGATCCGTCGCTAAGAGTGATTATACCTGTAGAAGGATTCGGAGTCCGAAGACTCCTGACTTCGGGAACAAAATCGGGAGATTTTGTAATTCGAACTACTTCATCTCGAGATCTGATTCAACCCTTCGAACCGGCCTTCCAGTGCTTCCAGGGTAATGGAGCCGCGCGTCAGGTAGCCATCATATTCATAACCATTCCCGCTGGAGATCCAGCCATCCAGAGTGAATGGGATATTGCCATCAGCCGAAATCCATTCGCCGTTATATTTGCGTGCCAGATGGACGTGTGTACCGTTCGAGAATCCACCTTCGCAGGAGGGATGTCCGATCCGCTCGCCCGCGTAGACGTAGGTATTCGGCTGGATGCGGTCACGTGTTTCGATGTGCATGTACAGCACGTTCCAGCCGGTTTGTTCGTAGCCGTCGTTGTCCAGATCCTGAACGACCGCGCCATTTTCCGCGCGCACGATCCAGCCATTGGCGACGGCGACGATCCAGGCATCGCTGGAGACACATCCAAGCGCCTCGCCGGGCGGAGCGAAATCCAGCGCGGCCCAGCCGGAGCCCGTGTCCCAACCGCCGTGCGGACCGCCCGTGTACGACCAGGTTGTTCCCGGCTCGATGGGCAGTTGCATCGGAGGCTGACTCAGGTTTACAGGGACTAGAACGACATCAAAATCAAAAGGATAGCCGAACAGTTGGTTGTATGTCTGGAAAAATCCAAGCGCGCTGACGTCGTAATCCCAGAATGAACGATTGTTGAACAGCGAAAGAAAATATTGCACTCCGGCTGTCCCCGCGTTGATCGTGGGGTCGAGCGGAACATACGTGCCATCACTCAAAGGCAGGGTGGAAATAGCATTGACGCGCCAATAGTAATAACCACGGTTCAAATTGTTCGCTGCCCAATTAATCTGCTTGGAAAGTCCGGCATAATAATCCTCATAAATACCAAGCGGGTAATCTACATTTTGTGGTGTGGGATTGGTAACCCATCCGCTGCGATATTCGAGCATTGCCAGGAGCAGGCGCGGATTGACAGAGTAATTCTGGGCAGCACGTGTGATGATCTGCTCGCCGGTCAGATATTCACCCTCCACGTCCTGGGTGTAACTTGCAAGATAGCCGCCATGGCCTTGAATGAATGCTGAGATATCGAATTGCGCGCTGGAAGGCCCGTACACCAATTCCGAATCAGGGATGAGCTTGAAGGATGAACCCGGATTGGGGTCTGCTTCGATCGGCGGGATGTTCAAAACCATACCAACAATAAGAAGGCTCGTTTCATCCAGCCCGTTGGCCTGCATCAGCGCCTCGAGCGTGATCCCATAGGATTGAGAGATGCTGACAAGTGTATCGCCAGCCTGGACAGTGTATTGATCCAGATAGTCCCGCTGTGGCGGGAGCGGGTGAGGGGAATCGGGTGTTGGCGTCGTGTTCGATGAGTTTGGATCGCGCGGAGGCAGTGTCACAGAAATGGGTGCGCGCGTCGGCGTGGGACCTGCGGGGCGCGTCGGCGGGCTGACCTGACCCACCGAAATCGGCGCGACCTGTGTGCCAGGGCCACCGACAGGCGCGAAGGGATCGTAGGTTGGATACATCGCTGTTGGGGTTGCTTCTGTGGGACTGCTGGTGTTGCAGGAGCTGATCAAAATAACCAGTAAAAAGCAAACAGCAAGGCGCGATGTGGGAGACAACATGGACAAGATTTTACCAAAGCCCGGGAACGATTATGAAATACATTACGACTTTGTTATTTGCAGGTTTAATCCGTAAGGGCAGTAGGCTGAACAACTGCACCTGATTTGGCTGATACTTTCGTAAAAAGGAATAGCATCAATAAATTGAGAACCATATCGACGAAAATTATTCCCATCATTGCGCCTGCACCAATTTTCTCGAATACCTGACCAATCGACCACGGCAGGATCATGCCGCCCAGTCCTCCCCCAACGAGGAACAGTCCCGCGATCGTACCTGTAACATGCATGCGCTCTTCCGCCAGGGTCAGGAAGGTGGGGAAGATCGATGCCAGCGAAATGCCAAGCAGAATTGTCCCAATCCAAAGAATGGTCACTGAGTCTCTGAAGAGCAGGATCAGCCCCAGGCTGCTGAGACAACCCACAAGGTCAAGGGAAAGGATCGTTATCGGTTTGATGCGCGTCGAAACCCAGATCCCAAACAAGCGTCCAAGAGTGAAGGAGCCCCAAAAGGCGGAAGTTAAATATGCTGCTGTCCGCTCCGTTCCCAGTTCCTGCTTGAAGGTGTAGGTATAGATCCAATTGCCATAGCCAACTTCGCTGCCCACATAAAGCAAAAAGCACAAGACCATGGCGATGACCGGCAAGACCGGAAATGGAGCATTCTCATGCTGAGCAGGAACTGCACGCGAAGCCGGACTGGGCAGACCCCAGATCCATGCCGCAATGGGGAGGGTCGCCAGCGCAAAAATCCAGAAGACCCAGTAAATATCGCCGGTAGCTGAGTTTACCTGGTCGACGATCAAGGGCGCAATGAATGCTCCCACGCCGAAGAAGGCGTGTAAACCATTCATAAACGGACCGACTGTTTCATTATGGACCCAGAGCAATAACGTATTGCAGCCCACATCCAAGGCGCCTTTGGTGAATCCCAACAACAAAACGATCACCAGCAGTACCCAGAGCGCTGTCGCAATCGGTACAAGTGCGCAGAGGATTCCCAATGAGACAAGAACGCCCGCCATGAAACGATGTCCGGGGACGCGGTCATAGATCCGCCCGCCAAAATAAGAGCCAATCAGATACCCCAGGGAACCAAAGAAAAAAATCGAACTGATCTGGTCGAGGGCGCTGGAAGTATGTTCGGCAAGTTTCAGAAGCGTTGGACCCTCGACGGCAAACGTGAGTCCTAAAAGGATGAAAGCGAGATAATAGGCAACTGTTTTTATGTATTTTTGATCCATGCTGATTCCTGAAATGAGTGGGGTGTGTTCATTGTATCAAACAAAAGACGGACAGAAGCAATTCCGTCCGTCTTTTTATTTGAGCTTCTGAAGTCTATTTCCTGACCAGTTCCACTTTTACGGCTGTCACCTTGTATTCAGGGATCTTGGAAACAGGATCGAGTGCGGCCAGGGTTAATTCATTGGCAGAAGCTTCCGGGAAGTGGAAGTTGGC
>DASTJG010000230.1:0-15341 GCA_035716785.1 Anaerolineales bacterium | reverse complement strand
TCACTGTCAGGTCTGCGGCGATGGCTTCATCCGCCACTTCACCGCTATCGCAATCCACACCTGACGGGCAATCCACCGCGATGATGAGCGGAGGGTCAACCAGCCCGTCCAAGACATCATTGACTTCCGATAAAAACTCAGCAACATCTTTCTTCAGCGGCAGCTTGATACCTGTGCCGAAGATGCCATCCAAAAAGACATCTGCAGTTTCGATAGCTTCCGCCAGTTGTTCAAAGGGATTTTCCTTGGAAAGGACTTCTCCACCGGCTTCCAGGAAGCGTTTAACCAGATCGTCCTTCTTGCGCTTGACGAGATACGCGCGTGCCTTCCAGCCCAGCGCCGCGAGCGCGGCAAGCGCCACAAGTGTATCGCCGCCATTGTTTCCGGAGCCAACCAGGCCGATCACTTCTCCTCCATCGCCTTCCACATAAAGATCGAGAATGAGATCTGCAAGTCCCTGGCCTGCATTTTCCATCATTTGGTCATAAGTCAATCCACCAGCATCAGCTTCCTTTTCAATCGCCTGCATCTGGGATACCGTGACAAGTTTCATATTCTCTCCTGTGATATCAGGATTCTACTGCAAGAGGAATAAAAAATCCGGTTCTCACGCCGCCCTCTAACAAAAATCAAACAGCGGATTTGCCCCACCGTAATTTCATTATTTACTCGAGGCCTATGGCTTATAATGCTGCAAAGCTCTGACTTCAACTGCCACTCAATGATTGCAATAGCGCCACTCTGACTATGAACTCGCGAGACATCTTTTTTACTGCCCTTAGAAATGAATGGGAGCCGTTCCTAACCCATATCGGCTTCCAGGGGGACGGAGAACGATTCCAGCGGGTCGCCGGCGAAGTCATGCACGCGATCGCATTGCAGGACTCCAGGCATGGCGGCAGCTGCTGTGTCAACCTTGGGGTACACCTGAGCTTCCTGCCGCTGACGGCTGGCGGGCTGCCTCAGGCTGGGACTCAGGTCCGAGCCGAGTCCTGCGAGTTTCAGTGGCGGTTGACCCCACCCGGATACACAGACTATTGGTGGGCATACGAACAGGGCGTCGCGGCTCATCTCCCACTCGAGATGCTGCAGGAAGCGAACTCCGGACCTCGAGAGCGTGCCCACCATCTGGCAAGAACATATGAGACGATTGGCGAGCCTGCTTTCCAGCGTCTATCCACCGTCGACCAAGTCGCCAATCTCATCAAGCTCGAGGACCTCGCGCAAGAATGGCGGATCGTTCCCGAATACTCGTTCCTGCCTGGCCGAGCCGGACTCACCATGGCGCGAATTCATCAGCATCTTGGCAATCATGAGCTTGCCCGAAAGTTTGCAGAGAGCGGACTTGAACGAGCAGGTAAAGCGAGGACAATACGAGCAGACCTTGAGAAATTTCTTGAAACTCTATAGCCCGCCGCTGTGAGCACACGACTGGCGGCATTCTTGCTGAGGAAAATTCAGATGATCAGAATAATAAGAACCAACTCAGACAATCATGATTTTGTCCAACTCGTCAAACACCTGGACGCCGACCTGGCCGAAAGAGACGGGGAAGACCATTCGTTTTACGCACAATTCAATAAGATTGACAAAATTAAGTATGTGGTCGTCGCGTATGAAAATGATCAACCTGTCGGCTGCGGCGCGATCAAAGAATACGCGCCGGACACAATGGAAATCAAAAGGATGTATACGTCGCCCGAAAGCCGAGGCAAAGGGATTGCCAGCAAAGTTTTACGCGAGTTGGAAGCATGGGCCGCGGAATTGTCCTATGAGAAATGCATCCTCGAAACCGGAAAAAAGCAACCGGAAGCAATCGGGCTTTACAAAAAGAATGGATACAAAATTATCCCAAATTACGGACAATATGCTGAAATCGAAAACAGCATATGTTTTGAAAAACCGATCCAGCAGTAATGTTTGAGAGTTGCTATGGCCAATACAGTAGAAACATCTACCCCCAAAAATACGCCAACACCGATCGGTCCCTACAATCACATCGCCAGGGTTGGCACATTCATCAGCATCGGTGGAACGGCCGGTGTGGACCCGGCGACCGGCCAGCTCGCCGGACCGGATGTGTACTCCCAGGCCAAGCAGATCCTCGAGTCGTTTCGGGTGATGCTTGAATCCGTGGATTCCGATCTGGATCACGTCGTCCATGTAAATGTCTTCTTGAAGGACATGCAGGACTTCGAGGAAATGAATCGTGCCTACATCGACATGCTGGGTGCCCACCGCCCCGCGCGGACGGTGATCGGAGTCGCTGAGCTTCCGAAACCCGGCGTCCTGCTCACCATGAATTTGACCGCAGTCACAAAAGAATGATTGCAGATTATCGGTAAACCAGGAGACTCAATGACTGACATAGCCCATACACCCACTCCACCCTATTATGCCGTCATATTCACATCGCTTAGAACAGACGGCGATGATGGCTACGCGGCAATGTCCGAAAAAATGGTCAGCCTGGCCGCTTCACAGCCTGGTTTTCTGGGGATGGAATCTGTGCGGAGCGGCTTGGGAATTACGATCTCCTACTGGTCCACCCTGGAAGACATCAAGGCCTGGCATGCGAACGCTGAACACCAGCTCGCCCAGAAAATGGGTTACCGAAAGTGGTATCAATCTTTCAAGGTACGAGTGTGTAAGGTTGAACGTGATTATGCTTTCGAAAAAAGTATCTAAACGATACGGTATCCAACATAGTCTCGACTTATCAAAAGGAGGTAAAACATGTCTACACCTATTTTATACTTCTCAGAATATATAGAAGATTATCATGAGAAAGAGTACTGGTATGGCCATCCTAATGGACACATCGAAACGGATTGGCAGTTGCCCACCGACTATCAGAATTTCTACCGAGGCGAAGGGTTATGTCCATTTTGCAAAAAGAATATAAATAAAGTATTCCATGAGCACATGGTCAATGACAACAGAAATCAATTTGATGAATTGTCCATTGAGGAATGCGGTATATGTGGCTGGTGGGTATGCAAAGTACATTATGAGTACGAAAATGATTGGATCCCCGAAGGTGAACACATCTATAGGGATTGGGTAAAGTATGGTATTTTGAAGCAGTTTAGCGCTGTGGATATCGAATCGCCCATCAAAGCATTGCTGGCGGAATCGCATAGAGATAAGGGCATGCTTTCTGAGATGAATTCACACAAATTTGAAGAACGGATCCAGCGCATATTTTCTTCCTTTTATAATTGCACAGTGCAAAGTATTGGGATATCGCATGACGGTGAGATCGATTTGATTCTCATCCAAAAAGAGGATCCGGTATTGATTCAAGTGGAAAGAAGCAGGGAGCAAGGTATCGAGAGCATTTCCACAATTGGAAACCTTCTTGGAGTATCCCACCTCAACGATGCAAAAAGAGAGATTGTCCTTTCAATCGCAAAAACATTCAAGTCATCTGGTCAGGCTACAGGCGAGTTAGTACAGGGCAGCCAGACAGAATGTCTTCAATTAATTAATTTTGACAGGTTTTGTTCTACGTTCAAAGTGGCTTATCAGGGTCAACCGAGGAGGTGGGAGGACTTCATTGAAGAGTGGAAAAAGTAAGGCTCTGCGTGTAATTGACAATAGTCCTGAGTTTGCCAGCCGCGCGACGTTAATCCCATAACTCATCAGCTACTTCATCCATTCCTAATTCCAACAACTTCGCGCGTGTGGGTTTGCCGGTTTCTGCATCCCAGCCGCGCGCCTCATAGTAAGCGGCCAACATGTTTACTATATCAGGCACGAAGCCGGCAGAGCCGCCGTCGGGAAATGGTTCGAGCAGAGCCTTTGGCAGTTTGTCATTCGCGCGTGTTAGCCCCATACGATTATTGATGGCACGCTTCAGGTTCCAGCCGCGCTCGCCGCATTTCAGCATATCTTCGATTGTCCAATCTAAACCACAGGCGGCGTTAATTAATTTCACCTGCATTTCCGGGTCTGTGTTGGCAAAGATACACATCACAATCGAATTAAAGACCGTCCGCCAATCCTGGTGGCGCGCAACATTGGCGGCTTTTTCTCCCTGGGCATGCCGGTCAAAATAAGTAATCCCAAGGTCTTCATGCGTATGCCCCCAATCCACAAAGAAATAATCGGACTGGTTGTGGCACGCGCCACGCGGGCTGGTCGCGTACGACAACGCCATCCCCGAAACCCCACGGGGATCATGGTAGGCTACTTCAAGCCCATTGACCTGTACCGCTTCCTTTTCCTCGTTGAAATGTGCACCCAAACGGCGTGAACCTTGCGCCATAAGGTCGCCAATCCCCTCACGGCGAGCAATGAGATTGACGAGCTGTTTGATCGCATCCACGTCACCCCACTTCAATACGATGCCGCTCGTATCTTTTTCAGTCAGGATACCTTTTTCAAATAAATGAAACGCCAGACCTATCGTATTTGCACAGCTGATCGTGTCCATTCCATAGCGATCGCAAAGTTCCCCGAGATCAATGACAGCCTCAAGATTATCGTTCAATAAATTCGGACCAAAGCCGATGATCGTTTCATATTCCGGGCCTTTGCGCTTTTCTCTGTCGCCAGTCTTCACCACCCGCCCACAGGCAATCACACATCCCTGACATGCACTCCGACCCACGAGAACGGTTTCGGTCATCTTTGCACCCGAAACACTATCCACGTTTTCGAACGAACCATGAGTGTAGTACTTGACCGGCATCGCGCCCATATACTCGGCGTAATTGGCTGCACCGGCAGTGCCGAGTTCCCGCAGCATGACCGCTTCATTGTCCTGCTTCAAGGCGCGATTCGCTTCCGAACGCAGCGGCGTATACTTTGCAAGGTCAAACACCGGGATCGGATTCGTGCCGCGCACCGCAATGGCCTTGAGATTCTTGGCGCCCATCACTGCGCCCAGGCCTGTCCGCCCGGACATCCGTCCGTGATCGCACATGATGGACGCGAACAGGACCTGCTTCTCCCCTGCCGGCCCGATCGTAAAGACGCGCGCGGCTTTTTCGCCAAGCTCTGCCTTGATTTTGTCCTGCGTAGCATAGGTATCCTGTCCCCACAGGTGCGCGGCCTTCCGGATCTCGAGCCTGCTTCCGTTTAACCAAAGATAGACCGGCTCATCGGCCTTTCCCGTGATCCACAGACCATCGTAACCGGCTGCCCGCAATTCGGGTCCCCAAAAACCTCCGACGTTAGACTCGGCCCACAAGCCAGTGGCCGGCCCTTTTCCGCAGACGACGAAACGCCCCGTCGTTGGACCGGTCGTGCCCGTCATGGGGCCCGTCATAAAGAGCAGAGGCGCTTCCGGTGAAAGAGGATCCAGCTCGCGGGCGAGCGATGAATACAAGATCCGAGCGGCGAGTGAGGCGCCGCCCAGAAAATTCTTTTCCCATTTTTCGGGAATTCGATATTCTTCTGTGTTGCCGGTAGTGAGGTCTATTTTGAGGATGGGTTGCATAAAGGTATTAGGTTTCAGGTTTCAAGTGTCTGGTGTAAGTTACAAAATTTCTGTTGTTACTTCGCGTGCCACACGGACAAAGTCCAAAACCGTTGGGACGTTTCGCATCATATAGCCCATGCTGCCTTTCACTTTCAACTTGGAAGTCATCATGGCAGTCATCGGGTTGAGCTTTCCCAGCAAGATGGCAGCAATATCATTGTAGGAAGCAGTCAGTACGAAGGATGGGTTTGGGTACGTTTCATCTGTCGGCTGGTAATCGATTTTTCGGCACGTACCATGCCAGAGGTCCAGATAGAAAGTGAGACGTTCCTTTAAATTGCCTTCAGGTTCAATGAAAAACAGTAGATCACCCTCCCAGTTTTTTGCGATCTCATGATAATGAGCATCGGAATTAAGTTTCTGTTCCAGACCCTGGAGCCATTCCTGACTCGGGAAAATTGCAGCCATGCAGATGCCTCCTGAAGATGTATTGAGTTTATTTTACCATTCCAAAACGGCAACCAGATCGCAACAGAAGTGTTAAGTTACAAGTCAGCAAACTGCGAAAAACTGCAATCCATCTGGCCGGCAACGAATTTTCCCATTCTCTTGCATAATTACCCAAAATGGTCTATGCTTAACAGCGTGTGCATTTGTGAGAGGAGGTGGCCCGTCGCCAAAACTTCATTCTCTACATGACTGCAAGACAAAACTACTTTCACAAGAATTCGGAGGAGATTTCTAATGAAGAAGCTGTATACAGTGTTGGTTGTAGCCATCCTGGCTTCACTGGTCCTCGCCGCCTGTGGAGCAGGTGCCGCCCAGGCAGATAATCTACTGGATGCAATCAAGCAGCGGGGATACATCCTTGTTTCGACCGATCCAAACTATGAACCGCAATCGTTCCTCAACACAGAAGGCAAGCGCCCTTCCGATACCAAGTGCCCCTCTGATGCCCTGACCACTGCCGAAATGCAGGGCTTCGATGTCGATGTAGCCAAAGCGATTGGTGATGCCCTTGAAGTGGAAACCTGTTTCGCCACTCCGTCCTGGGATGCGATCACGGCCGGCAACTGGGCAGACAAGTGGGATGTCAGTGTCGGTTCCATGACCATTACCACCGCCCGCCAGGCGATCCTGGATTTCAGTGTTCCATATTATTACACTCCGGCAGTGATCGCCGTGCGCGCCGACTCGGGTATTACCGATCTGGCAGGTTTGGAAGGTCAGTCTCTTTGCGTTGGCGCCTCCACTACCTACGACCAATGGCTGAATCATGACATGGAAGGACTCGGCCTACCTGAATCATCCATCTATGCTGAAGCACCCAATGTAACCGTTGTTCCACTGGAAACCGATCAGGAATGTGCCCAGGCCATCGCCGCGGGCCGTGAGGATTTCGTTGGCTATGTCACTTCAGGAACAGTCGTCGATGCCAACATTGCAGCAGGCTTCCCGGTTGTAAAACTTGGCGACCCTGTTTATGCTGAAAACCTGGCTGCGGCATTTGATAAGTCATCCAGCCTGCCCACCGACACCTTGCGTGCCGAGGTGGACAAGCTCTTCAATGCCATGCACAGCGACGGTCGTTTGTCCGAGCTTTCGACCAAGTGGTTCGGTTCAGATTTGACCCAGGCTCCAAAATAAGGCTGCTTTGAACATGAGCATGGAAGCGAAAAACTTCGCTTCCATGCTTTTCCTTATTCTGCATTGAAGGCATACTTCATCATGAAGAATTCCAATTCCACAACAGCGCATGTCCCCAAGCCGCAATTATCGCAAGCCGAACTACTTTACGAGGCGCAACAACGCCAGGGCCGTAATTTTCGCACGAATGTTGGCTTGTCATGGGGTATTCTATTATTGGTTCTTATCTATTTATTTAGTGGACAAAATTTTCTTGGCATCAAAACAATTTCCCTGGATTATGAATTTATTCAAAACAACATGTCGTTTATTGCCAGAGGCATTGGTCAAACATTTCTTGTCTCTGCCCTCTCCATTACGTTAGCAATCATTTTGGCACTATTTGCGGCGTTGGGACGTCTTTCTAAAATCCCTCCCGTTTATGCATTAAGCACATTTTATGTTTCCCTCATTCGCGGGACGCCCCTGTACCTGCAAATCTTTTTCTTCTTTCTTGCCCTGCCACAACTTGGCATCATTCTGACCGGACTCTGGGCTGGTGTATTGGCATTGGGACTCAATTACGGTGCCTATATGAGCGAGATCTTCCGCGCTGGGCTGGCATCCGTTGGCAAAGGTCAGCGGGAAGCTGCAATTGCGCTCGGCATGACCCCGCGCCAAACCATGCAGCGGATTGTTCTGCCTCAGGCATTGCGATTCGCCATCCCGCCCATCGGCAATGATTTCATTGCGATGACCAAAGACTCGGCGCTCGTCTCTGCAACGGGATTTGTGCATGAGATTATGTGGCGCGCCACTCGCGTCGGGCGGGCTCAATTCCACAGTCTCGAAGCGCTCATTATGGCAGCGATTTTCTATTGGATGATAACACTCGTACTCTCCTACATTCAAAGTATTATTGAAACCCGCCTTTCCAGAGGAGATCGCTGAGATGGCACCGATCATACGGATATCCAATCTCGATAAATATTTTGGACAACTGCATGTTCTGAAGCAAATTTCGGTGGATGTATCACCCCGTGAAGTCGTCTGCATTATCGGTCGCAGCGGCTCCGGCAAGAGCACTCTGCTGCGCTGCATCAATTTCCTCGAAGAGCCCTCATTTGGCACGATCGAAGTAGATGGCTTAAAGGTGGAGACGAGTGCAAAAGGAAAAGAACGTCGTCAACTTGTTCATGATGTGCGTTTGAAAACCGGTATGGTGTTTCAGGAGTTCAATCTCTTTCCGCACATGACCGTGCTGGAAAATGTGATCGAGGGGCCTGTCACGGTCAAGGGCATGGAGCGGGCCAAGGCGATTGAATTGGCCGAACAGAATCTCGATAGCGTCGGTTTGTTATTCAAGAAGGACGAATATCCCAATCGCCTCTCCGGCGGGCAGAAACAACGCGTCGCCATCGCGCGCGCACTGACCATGGAACCCAAGGTGATGCTCTTCGATGAACCCACCTCCGCGCTCGACCCGGAGTTGATCGGCGAGGTGCTGAACGTGATGAAGAAGGTTGCCAAGGATGGCATGACCATGCTCGTTGTGACCCATGAAATGGGGTTCGCGCGTGAAGTAGCAGACCGCGTACTGGTGATGGCTGATGGGGAGATGATCGAGGATTCCAATCCGGAAAAGCTTTTTAGCAACCCCAGCGACCCGCGCACAAAAGCATTGATCGATCGTTACCGCACCGGCGGCAATTAAGTATGATCCTTGCCATTACGCGCGAGCTCAGTCCGCGCTTCAACGAGTGCGAGATCACTCACATCGAGCGTGTACCAATCGATCTGAACACCGCCCGCGCCCAACATCATGAATATATAAATGTTCTCAAAAAACTCGGATGTGAGGTCATCGAACTCCGTGCCGAGCCGGATCTACCCGACTCGGTTTTCGTTGAAGATACAGCTTTCATTCTGCCGGAAGTGGCGGTCATTACCCTACCCGGGGCCGACTCGCGAAAACCCGAAACGGAAACCATCATCCGGGCATTGTCCCCTCACATCGGACTGGTTCACGTGCGCGAACCGGCCACGGTTGACGGCGGCGATGTGCTTGTGCTGGGAAAGAACATTTATGTCGGTTTGTCCACGCGCAGCAAACAGGCAGCAATTGACCAACTGAATGACCTGCTTCGGGGATATGGATATACTGTCATAGGTGTGGAAGTCTATGGCTGCCTGCATCTAAAGAGTGCCGTCAGTCGCGTGGATGACAGAACCTTGCTCGTCAACAAAAGTTGGCTGGACACGGGTCACTTCAAGGATTTTGACTTGATAGAAGTCGACCCATCTGAACCTGCCGCCGCAAATTGCCTGCCGATCGGGGAGTCGATTATCTTCCCGGCAGCATTCCCGAAAACGCGCACAAAGCTTGAAGCGAGAAACTATCAAGTAGTAACAATTGACATCTCTGAACTGACAAAGGCCGAAGGCGCGGTGACCTGCTGCAGCCTGATCCTCCGGTAAAAGACCTGTCAGGTCTGAACAACCAAAATAAAAAATCCCTGGTTTGACCGGGGATTTTCTCTGACTATGGTGCGCTGGAGAGGACTTGAACCTCCACGCCTTTCGGCACATGGCCCTCAACCATGCCTGTCTGCCAGTTCCAGCACCAGCGCTCAAGCACGGCGTATTATAATCGGCTTGCCTTGCTTGTCAAGCAAAAATCGATCAGGAGACATCATGACCAGAATTGTTGTAGACGCGATGGGGAGTGACAATTATCCGACTCCGGATGTGGAAGGCGCCGTGATGGCCGCGCGTGAATATGGCGTGGAGATCATTCTCACCGGCGACGCGGCAAAGATCCAGCCGGTACTTGATTCCGCTGGTGGGACAAATCTACCCATACGCGTGGTGCACGCGCCCGAAATGCTGACGATGCATGACAAAGGCGAAGATCTTGTGATGAAAGCGCGTCACAAGGAAGCGCAGAACTCGATGGCCGTTGGACTTGACCTCGTCAAGAGCGGTGAGGCGGATGCATTTATTACGATGGGCAACAGTGGCGCAATTATGGTCACTTCGCTGTTCCGGCTAGGCCGTATCCGCGGCGTAGACCGCCCCGCCCTGGCGGGACCTTTTCCGACTGCAACCGGAATTTGTACAGTGCTCGACATCGGCGTGAACCCCGATTGCAGCCCCGAGAATCTTTTGCAATTTGGCATCATGGGCAGCGTCTATGCGGAGAGAGTGCGCGGCATCAAGACTCCACGGGTCGGCTTGATCTCGAACGGCGAGGAGGCAGGCAAAGGCAGTGAACTGGTCAAGGAAGCGTATCCGCTGCTTGCCAATGCAAAGCTGAACTTCGTCGGGAATGTGGAGGGCAAGGAAATTTTCAACGGCAATGTGGATGTAGCCGTCACCGATGGGTTCACCGGGAATGTCTTCCTGAAATCGACAGAAGCGGTTGCCAAATTACTGATCGAAAAGATCCGCGAGTCCATCAAAGGCGGAGGTCCCCTTGCGTTAATCGGCGGAGCGCTGGTCCGCCCGGCAATGGGTAAGGTGCGCAAGCTGCTCGACCCGGCGGAAGAAGGCGCGGCGCCCCTGCTCGGCATCAATGGGCTGGTATTCATCGGTCACGGCCGCTCGGATGCGCTGGCAATGAAGAGCGCCGTGCGGGTGGCGAAAAACGCTGTGGAAGCCAAAGTGCTCGATGCAATGAAATCGGCAATTGAGGCAAGCTTGAAAAAATAATTAACTCTGCTCTTGCCGCCGTCTCGAAGATGCCGCGCAGCGGTACCGGCGGCAAATTGTCTGCGCCGAGGACGGCGCAGGGCATCTTAGGAAATCATGAAAATCATCAAAAACGAAAAACTGATCAAACGTAATGCAACAATTGGCAACTGGACCAGCATGGCCGCGCTCGCGGTACTTGCCCTTGGTATGTATATTTCCTTCACCCGTCAGGAATTAGCCGTTTATTCGCTCGTTGCTCTGCTCCTTGGTTTCGCATTGACACAGATCGGCATGTATATGGGCAACAAGTTCGGACGATCTCCTCGCCCGGACGAAAAACTGGACGCAGGGCTCAAGGGCCTGCAAAACGAGTTTGCGATGTACCATTACACCACCCCGGTTTCTCATCTGTTTGTCGGCCCGGCAGGGGTTTGGGCGATCAAGCCTTATCATCAGCAAGGAAAGGTTACCTTCCAAAAAAATCGTTGGCGGATCAGTGGCGGTGGCTTCCTGCAATCCTATATGCGCATTTTTGGTCAGGAAAATTTGGGGCGCCCGGATCTCGAGATTGAGAGTGAGATCTACTCGTTGAAGAAATATTTGTCCAAGAAAATGGATGAATCGGAAATTCCCGAGATCAATTCGCTGATCGTATTTACAAACGATAACGTCGAACTGGAAGCAGAGGCTGCGCCAGTCCCGACAATGAAATTGAAGCAGATCAAAGACTTCATGCGGCAGAAAGCCAAGGAAAAGAAGCTGCCTGCGGAGATGCTTAATCGACTGAAAACGGTCCTCGAGTAAAGAAGAGCAAATTGCGCCGAGACACCCACAGATGAGTTCTTCTTTCAGCTCAGAAGCAAACAGGCATTCAAAAATCAGAGACATCATTGTTCCAACGCTCATGTCGATTATCGGAACAGTGATTGCGCTATTTCCGAATAACCCGGGAAACGTGACTCTGCCGTCGCGCGATTCTGGGGTGTTCCTTTACGTGGCATGGAGGTTTTTAAACGGTGATATTCCCTATCGGGATGTCTGGGATCACAAGCCTCCACTGATCTATTTTGTGGATGCACTCGGGTTGACTCTGACCCCCGATTCCCTCTGGGGTGTCTGGTTTCTCGAGGTCATTTTCGCTTTTTTCACACTGTTCTTCATTTACAAATTACTGAACAGGGAATTCGGCATATACGCGGCCCTGACCGGGACAGTTGTATTCGTTTCCGGTCTTTTGACCATCCTCGCCAGGGGCAATGTGACGGAAGAATACGCGCTGGTATTTCAGGCTCTGGGCTTCTGGCTGTTCGTCAAGGCCTGGAGGCAGGATTTCCCGGTCCGCGCCTCGTTCTGGATCGGGCTAATCGGCGGATTAGCCTTCAATTTCAAGCAAACCACGATCGGGATATGGATTGCGTATGCGTTGCTTTTACTTATCATTCGGATGTTCCAGAAAAAGGCTCCCTTCAAAGATCTTCTATCTCTGTCGGCAGGATGGCTGATTCCATCTGTCGTATTCATCATCTATTTTGCGAGCCAGGGTGCTGTAAAAGATTACTGGGAACAAGCCTTTCTCTATAACTTTATCTACATTGGCAAGCACGAGGGAGTCAGAAGATTGATCCCCGTTTTCATCAAAGGCTTTGCCTATTTGCGCAATGGCTGGGTATTGTATTTTGCCATCCTCGGCTGGCTGGCGGGGCTGGGCTACGTTTGGTCCAGGCGCAAAAGCATCCCGGAGATTCACCCTCTGATCCTGATCGCACTTGTAACCCTGCCCATCGAAGTATTGCTCATCCTGGTGTCAGGGCGTTCCATCCTCCACTATTACCTGACCCCCCTGCCCGTTATGGCGATCCTGAGTGGAGTCCTGGTTTATACTGCACCTTCCCTGATTGGAAAGTTACCCGGTATGGCTTCTCAAGCGATCCAGCGGTGGATTCCTGCGATCGTGCTGGTAGTCGTAGTGCTCGGACAGTTTTGGCAGATCAAATATTATCCAGAGTCGATCCGCGGAATGAGCGGCAACAATCGTGTTTCCCTGATCGATTACATTGTAAAGAACACGAACGAGGACGACCAGGTTTTGATCATCGGCGCGGAAAGCGCTGTGAATTTTCTGGCGCGCCGCGAAGCGCCTACGCGCTACGTGTACCAGTATCCGCTTGCGCTGCTGGGGCGGCGACCGATGTTCGAGGAGTATTTCAATCAGATCCTGGAAAACAAACCTGTGCTGATCATCGATACGCGCGGACGTGACCAACTAGATGAAAAGCTTTATGTGCCGCTGCAAAAGCGCTCACAGATCGTGCGAGATGGGGTGAAATACCTGGGTGAAAATTACGAACAGGTCGCGCAATTTGGAGATTGGTTTGTGTATAGGCTGAAATAACGTCATTGCGAGGAGGGTGCTCGCCTGTCCCGGTGCCTTTCCGGGGCCCCGACGAAGCAATCTCATTTACACTATGTGAGATTGCTTCGTCGCTCACTGTCGTTCGCTCCTCGCAATGACGGACCACGGGAGGAATCATGAAAAGAGAGCTTCACCCTTTTATCTACATTATGACCAATAAAGGACACAAAGTTCTCTATACTGGTGTAACCAGCAACCTGTTCAATAGAGTCGCCAGGCATAAAGGCAAAATGATTGAAGGGTTTACAAATAGCTACAATGTAACCAAGTTGGTTTATTACGAGGAATACAACACCATGGAGGAAGCAATCGCACGTGAAAAGCAGATTAAAGGCGGCTCGAGACAAAAGAAGATCGATTTGATCAACAGCAAGAATCCTGAGTGGAAAGACTTGTATGAAGAATTCTTTGCTTAACATCCCTATACTATTCGTCATTGCGAGGGCAGTGTTCGCCTGCCCGAAGCAATCCCACACACAATAGATGAGATTGCTTTATGATGCCCTGCGACACTCGCATGACGGCAACTTTATCTTATGATACACTTGTTCTATTATGCAATCGATTGTTGCCATAGATATTGAGACCACCGGGCTGAGTGAAGAGCGCGACGCCATCATCGAGATCGGGGCAGTGAAGTTCAAGGGTCGCCGCGTCGAGGACGAGTGGTCATCGCTCATCAACCCCAACAGGCATATTCCCGAATTTATTTCCGGATTGACAGGCATTAGTGATGTGGAGGTGCGCAACGCGCCCCGCTTCCGCGAGATCGCCGAGGAACTGGAAGCATTCGTCGGCGACGCACCGGTCATCGGGCACAATGTCCGCTTTGACCTGAGCTTTCTGCAAAAAGCGGGGCTTTTTCAATATAACGAAGTCATCGACACCTATGAACTCGCATCCGTGTTGATGCCGACGGCCAGCCGCTACAACCTCGGCGCGCTTGGCAAACAACTGGGCATCCTGCTGCCTGCCACCCACCGCGCCCTCGACGATGCCCGCGTCACGATGGCAGCCTTCAACCGTCTCTTCGAGATCGCGCGCGAGCTGCCGCTCGAGGTGATCGCGGAGATCGTCCGCCTGAGCGAGCCGCTCGAATGGGATGCGGGCTGGCTGTTCCAGGAGGTGTTGCGGAGCCGGGCGAAAGAGGGCATCCAATCCAAGAAGGGCAAAAAGAAGGATACGGGTGTGTGGTTCGACGAGTCCAAACATCCGCCGCTCGACAATCCGGAAAATCCCATCCCGCTGAATGTAGACGAGGTCTCGTCGATCCTCGAATACGGCGGACCGTTCTCGAAATATTTCGAATCGTTCGAGCAGCGTCCCGAACAGGTGGACATGCTCCGGGCGGTGACAAACGCGCTTTCGTACGGAACCCACCTGATGGTCGAAGCCGGGACCGGCGTTGGAAAAAGTTTCGCGTACCTTGTTCCCGCGGCCTTGTTCGCGTTGCAAAACAACACGCGCGTGGTCGTTTCGACGAATACGATCAACCTGCAGGACCAGCTCATCCAACGCGATCTTCCCAACCTCTGTCAGGCGCTCGATCTCGATTTTCGTTTTGCCGTCCTGAAGGGGCGCTCGAATTATCTTTGCCCTCGCCGCTTGGAGAACCTGCGTCACTACGGTCCGCGTACAAAGGATGAAATGCGCGTGCTGGCGAAGGTGATGGTCTGGCAGCTCGGTAACCAGAGCGGCGACCGCAGCGAGTTGAATCTGACGGGACCGGCAGAGCGCGAGGTCTGGGTACGCGTGTCGGCGGAAGATGACGCCTGCACCACCGAGACGTGCATCAAGCACACGGGCGGTGCGTGCCCGTTCCACCGCGCCAAGACCATGTCGCAATCCGCGCACGTGCTGGTGGTCAATCACGCGCTGCTTCTGTCGGACGTTGCCACAGGCAGCAAGGTCCTGCCCGAATATTCGCACCTCATCATCGACGAGGGTCACCACCTCGAAAACGCGACGACCAACGCGCTCTCGTTCAAACTCAATCAATTTGACCTGGAACGGATGATGAAGGAGGTCGGCAGCTCGAAAGCTGGTGTGCTCGGACGGTTGCTCACCGAGACCCAGGAATCGCTCCGCCCTTCTGACTTCGGCTTGCTCCAGCAAAAGGTAAATCGTGCCACCGACATGGCGTTCCGCATCGAGCAGATGAACCGCGAGTTCTATAACATT
>DASTJG010000229.1:0-6905 GCA_035716785.1 Anaerolineales bacterium | reverse complement strand
CGATGGGACCACGGGAGGGTCACTGGCAGACCCTTCGCAGGTATATGTCGTTACCAACCGCGCCGAGCTGATCGCCGCGCTCAATAACGGAGTCCCATCTTCCACCTCACCGTCAAATCCATCCGATGAGCCCAAGATCATCTACGTGGATGGAACGATCGACATGAATGTGGATGATGACAATCAGCCGCTGGCATGTGAGGATTACTACACTAATGGCTATACCCTGGAAGCCTTTCTCGCCACGTATGACCCCGCGGTGGTAGGCTACGAGGATGAACCGAGCGGACCGCTGGAAGATGCCCGCCTGGTCTCACGCAATGCACAACAAGATCGTGTCCGCATCCGGATCGGTTCGAATACCACCATCGTTGGCTTGGACAAGCACGCAACCATCCGCGGCGGCTGGTTCGACATTCGCGGCAGTTCGAGCCTCAACCGCACCAACATCATCATCCGTAATCTTACCTTTGAAGACACCTATGACTGCTTCCCGCAGTGGTCTCCCACCGATGGTGAATTGGGCTCATGGAATGCCCTGTACGACGCGATTTCCCTGCGCAACAGCGACCACGTCTGGGTGGATCACAATACCTTTCGGGATCGCAAATCAGCAGATGAGTTCCTGCCTCAATATTTTGGCGTGCTTTACCAGGTCCATGACGGTCTGTTGGATATTACTAATGCTTCCGACTACGTGACTGTCTCCTGGAATCGCTTCGAGAACCATGATAAGGTCATGCTGATCGGATCCTCTGACAGCGCCTCGGCAGATCGCGGCAAACTGAGCGTGACGCTGCATCACAACCTGTTCGAAGATCTGGGTCAGCGTGTGCCGCGCGTCCGCTTTGGCAAGGTTCACGTCTATAACAATTACTATAAGATCGACAACCCAGACAATTATGTTTATAGCTGGGGCGTGGGGATTGAGTCAGCCATTTACGCCCAGAACAATTCCTTCCGCGTGAAGAAGCATGCCGACATCACACCTGACCGGTTCATCTCTGTCTTGAAAGGCACGGCCATCTTCGAAGAGGGTACACTCCTGAATCCCCCTTCAAGACCCAAGCGGCATAAGGGTGAGGTGGACGTGGTCGCGGCGTACAACGAACTTTACGATCCCGACCTCGTGGAGGATGTAGGCTGGACCCCGACCCTGTTCATCGACCTGATGGACACATGGCATGTCATGCCTGTTGTCGAATCTGGTGCGGGACCCTTCAACTGGGAACATGGTCACGGGCACCACTAACCGTTTTGTGTGAATTTGGATACAGTAGACCTTATCGGAAATTAAATCTGGACGCTGATTTACGCTGACAAACGCAGATTTATTTCTTTGGATCAGCGAAAATCAGCGTTTTCAGCGTCCAAAACCGGATTCTTTGTGTGCTGCCGATAAAGTCCAGTGAAGCGGAGAGTAAAATTCAGGCTCCGCTTCACTGCCGAAGATGAAAATGGTATTCTATAGGTGATACCCGATAAATTTCAAGGTTCAATTTTATAGAAAGGATGGATACCATGGAATACCGTAAACTGGGTCGCTCAGGAGTGCTTGTCTCGCCGGTATGTTTGGGAGCAATGAACTTCGGCGGGACGACGAATGAAGCCACTGCGTTTGCCATCATGCAGAAAGCCGTGGAGGCTGGGATCAATTTTTTCGATACCGCCAATGTGTATAACAAAGGGGAAAGCGAACGTATTGTAGGAAAGTTCTTGAAGGAAAATAATTTACGCGACCAGATCGTACTGGCTACCAAGGTAAATGGACGCATGGGCGATCTGCCCAACGAAGCCGGCGCCTCCCGCTATCACATCCTCAAAGCCTGTGATGATTCGCTGCGGCGCCTGCAGACGGACCACATCGACCTGTACCAGCTTCATCGCCCGCCAACGCATCCGCAGGAGGAAACCCTGCGCGCCTTCGATGACCTGATCCGCGCCGGCAAAGTCCTTTACATCGGTTGTTCCACGCATCCCGCCTGGATGGTGATGGAAGCGCTCGCGATCAGTGAACGCTACGGGTTGAATCGCTACATCAGTGAACAGCCTCCTTATAACTTATTGGATCGTCGCATCGAGAATGAACTTGTCCCGTTGTGTCAAAAGTATGACCTGGCGATCCTGCCGTGGTCGCCTTTGGCGATGGGGATCCTGGCGGGGCGCTATGCTCAAGTGGACAGCTATCCGGAAGACTCACGTGCCCGTCTGTGGGACAGCAGCGCGGTGAGGGCACGCATCACCCAGCGGGCCCTGGATGTGGGTCAGGCAATTGGCAAGATGGCGCAGGAGCGCGGCCTGACCGCTTCACAATTGGCCCTGCTCTGGACAAAGGATCAACCCGGTGTCACCGCGCCGATCGTTGGTCCTCGCACGCTCGCGCACCTGGAAGATGCGCTGGGGATCCTCGACAAAACGTTTGCTGAGACGGATCGCCCCCTGTTCGATGAACTCGTCCACCCCGGCAACGCGGTGGCTGATTTTCATAATTCAAATGATTGGATGAAGGCCCGCATCAGATCTTAAGGCATAAACAGGGGCAACCACCTCTCAGGGGCGTACGTGAGCTGGTCGCCCCTACGGTAAAATATATAGGCACGTAAATTTTTGTATCGATTGAAGAGTTGATGATTTCCCAACTGAGTTCCCTTTTCAAAATTTATGGCAAGGTCTTTGGTCTGCTAATAACCATGGTGGTGGGGGCATTCTTCCCGCAGTTTCATACCTGGTCATTTCTGGTCCAGTATTTGTTGATGACGATGCTGTTCTTTGCGTTTCTGGATATTGAGTTCAAGCCGGAAACGTTTCAGAGAAGTGTGATCTGGGTTCTGATCGCGAATATCGGGGTTGCCTTTGCCAGTTATGTGATGCTCGCCTCATTCGACATGCTGCTTGCCATCACGGCATTCATGACCGCCATCGCGCCAACCGCCATCGCGGCGCCGGTCATCATCGGTTTCATTCAAGGCAAGATCGAATATGTAGTGACCGCGGTGCTCTTTACGAATATATCGAGCGCCCTGGTCATTCCGTTGACGCTGCCTTTCTTGCTTGGAGCGGATGTTCATATTTCCGTGTGGGATGTTTTGCGGCGCGTACTGCCCGTCATGTTCGTGCCATTGATCCTGGCGCGGTTTGCTTCCCATTTGCCAGCCGGGGCACAGAAATTCATCCGCAAAGGAAAATCATTTTCTTTCCCTCTCTGGTTGGTCAATCTTTTCATTATCACAGCGAATGCCTCGAATTTTCTTCGCAATGAAAATTCTGATTCGGCCGTCACTTTGGTGACTATTGCCCTGATCTCCCTGGTGCTGTGCATCGTCAACTTTGGTATGGGGGCGATCCTGGGCGGGCGGCAAAACTGGCAGGAAGCCAGCCAGTCGCTGGGGCAAAAGAACCTCTCTTTTGTCATCTGGATCGCGCTGACCTTTATCAATCCGCTGGTGGCGATGGGACCCACGTTCTACATTTTGTATCACCATTTGTATAACTCCTGGTCGATCTATCAGTTCGAGAAACGGCGTAATGCAGTCGCAGGGGGTGACTAGACAAGACAGGCGGGACTTTCCAAGGACAGTTGTAATTTACCTGCAAGGGACCGAATCGGGGACTACTTGCATCTAATTGTATAATCCAAAGAGTCTCTTAACGTTATCCGTCTTTTAGTGGTGGTATTTCATTTATAAGAGACGGTCCCACCTTTTAATTGAATGCATTTTTTTCATTAAGGCCAACAAGGAAGGCATTATGTTAAGGTATTCGCGTTTCGTTTTTCTAAGTAGCGTGATCCTGTTTGTGCTGCTTGTCAGTGTAGCGCGTCCAATGGCGGTCTATGCGGATGATGGCGCCCCGCCTCCGCCCGCGACCGAAGAACCGGTCCAGCCACCGATGGAGGAGTCGGAACCAGACGGGACTCCAGTGGAGGCGACCGAGGCTCCGGTTGTGGACGAAGTTTCGATGACGGAAATGCCTGTCGTAACGGAAGAGCCGGCAGCCGCCGTGACCGAAGTGCCGGTGGAAGAGGACAGCGAGGAAGTCACCATTGGTGAAGTCCTCGAAGCGGCTCCGGAAGGCACCCAGGTTGTGGTGCTGGATGAAAACGGCGAAGCGCTGCCGCTGGTTTCTGTCGAAGCCGCGCAGATCGTCCAGAGCGGCGACCCGATGTGGTGTCCCGTCGGAGTGACGCCTCAAGCGGGTGTGGGTGGGTGTACTGATCCTGGTTGGAATGGGGTCGTTTATACCAACTATGATCCCACCAGTTTTGTGGACCTTGTGTTCAACTACCTGATGAACAATCAGCCCAACCAGGCTGGCGTGATCTGGATCGAACGCACTTATAACTCTTCAGATGAGGCGGTCGGCGTAACCCCGTTCAACATGCAAGGTGGCGCTGGCAATCCCTTTTCTCTCATGAGTCAATATGCCCTGACAATTCAAGGCGGCTGGATGGGGGACAGCGCCGGGACCATCGACCATGCCGCCCCGTCCACCTTTGACGGCAACGCGCTGCAGATCATCAATTGGGGCGGAAATGTTACCATCAACGATATCGAGTTTCTCAATACGGGTGCTGTTGGGCTGCTCGTGGAGGCCCAGGGCGACATCACACTCTCCAATGTTGACTCTAACGGCAATTTGGCGGGCGCTGATCTTGACAGCGGCGGTAACATTGACATTCACTCCAGCACCTTCGGGGCGGGAGCCGCAAGTGGCAACGACTTGTTGGGCTTGACTACCGCCGCGGCTGGCAACACTACACTGTTCGACGTAACCGCCAGCGGCAATGGAGCATTTGGGGCCTTCCTCGGTGACCTAGCCGTTTTCGGTGGTCCTATCACAGTGAGTGAAAGCCACTTCGATAGAAATGGCGCGATTGGTCTGGCGATCTTCTCTGGCAGCTCGATCACGCTCTCCGAAGTGACTGCCAGCGACAACGCCGGAGCAGTCATCGGACTTGCAGGAGCCAACTTAATAGGCGACGGTCCCATCACAGTGAGTGAAAGCCACTTCGATAGAAATGGTTTTGGCGGCCTGCTGGTTGATTCCGGCAGCAAGGTCTCGCTCTCCGGTGTGACTGCAAATGGCAATGCATTCTATGGCGCCAACGTGGGTGCGGCTGGCAGTGTCTGGGTCAGCCACAGTTACTTCGATGGAAATACAGATCCTCTTGGGGAAGCTTTGGGACTTGGGATCGGTTCCGACCAAAGTATCACCCTCGATCATGTTTCCGCCAGCAATAATGAGGGCGACGGCGCGTGGCTGGACGCCTTCGAGAATGCAACCGTCGTCTGCAGCCAGTTCCAGAACAATGCCAGTGTCGGCGTCGACGGCTGGAATGTGGATGGGACCTTTGCCCTCGACGATGTAACCTTTGGTGGGAACGGCATGGACTATGATGGAACGCCGGTTTTCATGAGCGGCGGGTGTAAGATTGTGAAGGGTAAAGGCAAATCGTCCTCCAGCCTGCCGTTCCACATCGTTCCGGTGAGCGGCGGCGAGCAGATCGAACTGGATTGCAAGTCCTACAGTGGTACCAAATTGATCCTGCCAAATGGCGACCGGGTGATTCTGCCCTGTCCGATCCATGATACGGGCATCCTCACCGGCAGGCCGGCTGATCAGCTGCCGGCGCCGCTCGGTGCTCCATTTGCCTTTGCCTCCGCGCTGGAGGTGCAGGTGATCCGAAATGGCGAGGTACTTTCCAGGGTCAACATCGGGATGACGATCGATTTTAAGATCCCCGATGGAATGCAGGGTCAGGAGTTTACCATCCTGAGCTGGGATGCTGAAGCGTCACAGTGGGTGGAAGTCTCCGGAGGCACACAGACCGGCGATGGTCATTTTATGGTGACCAGCAGTTTCACAGGCATCTACGTGCTGGTTACGAAATAAGATTTGACGAACTATTGCAAAGGAGGGATGGTAAACACCATCCCTCCTTTCTTTTCTTTAATTGAATGCCTTATTATGGCACGGGCGATCTCTGCAACTTTTTGGGAGGTTGAGCATCCAAAGTGTAAGCAAAAAGACTCGGAGGATCTGGAAATGAACTTGTTCGAAATGATTTTTGGGAAACCTGTTTCCAATTTAAGCGCAGTGGAAGTAAGTGAAAAATTGAAGAACGGGAAACGACCGCTTGTGCTCGATGTCCGCCAGCCGGACGAGTATCGCGGCGGACATATCGCCGGTGCGAAGCTGATTCCTCTGGGACAGTTAAACGGCCGGATCAAGGAGCTGCCTCAAAACAGGGAGATCATTTGTGTCTGTGCCTCGGGGAGCCGCAGCGGATCTGCCACGGGCATGCTTGCAGGCGCCGGGCTTAACGCGGTCAACATGAAGGGTGGCATGCTCGCCTGGCGGCGAGCCGGTCTCCCGATCAAAAAAGGTGAAACAGCCTGATAATTCTGTCTTCGGTTAAAGGAAATTGGTAATGAAAAAACAAGTCCATCGTAAAGCACAACCTAAAAAGAACAATCCAGTGTTATGGGGATTGGTTGCACTGCTCGTTCTCGGACTCGCGGCTATTTGGGTAAACTCTCGAGGAACCGCCGCATCCAGCGGTTACCCGCGCGAGGTCTCGGTGGAGGAGGCGGCTGCCAAACGCGAGGCGGGCGCGTTCATCCTCGATGTCCGCCAGCCGGAGGAGTGGAACGACTTCCACATTCCCGACTCGACCCTCATCCCGCTCGGCGAGCTCGCCTCACGCGTGGACGAATTGCCGCGCGACCAGGAAATTGTCGTGGTCTGTCGCTCGGGCAACCGCAGCCAGCAGGGACGCGACATTCTGCTCGAGGCAGGCTTCTCTCAGGTGACCAGTGTGGCTGGCGGAGTGACACAGTGGAGAGCGGCCGGTCATCCAACGGTCAGCAGACCGTAAAAAATTCGCAGCATTCAAAAATCAGGTC
>DASTJG010000228.1:0-9979 GCA_035716785.1 Anaerolineales bacterium | reverse complement strand
CAATTCCGATCGGCAGGATCGTTTCAATTGTTTTCGGACTCGTCGTGTTTGTCGAATGGCTTGGATCGGTGGAAGGGCATTTCCGCCGCGTGGTGTGGACTGCCTCCCTGTCGCTGGCAGCAACTCCATTGATTGGTTTTGCCATCTTTCCATCCAATCATGTGGCTCTGCTTTTGCCGTTTGTTTTGATCCTTGCGCTTGTTTGGGAGCGGTGGCAGCGTCGTCGTGGACTGATCACGTTTTTGATCCTGTTCCTTGCAATGCTCATTCCTTATGGCTTGTATCTTCGGTCTGTTTACATTTACGATCCCCGAGTGAATGATCTAATTTCTATTCTCGCTCCCATCGCCGCCCTCATTGGGCTATACTGGATGCGCTGGTGGGTGATCCGTTCCCCGCGCACATGGTTTGACCAGATCGGAGGTCAGGCATGAACTGGCGTCATTACGCAATTCTCTTTGTCATTGGCTGGAGCGTGCCTTTCGCGATTTCGCGCTTCCAATCTCTGCCCGGCTACATGGATGCCGACTATTACTTCGCTGGCGGACTCCAGCTTGCGCAGGGTAAGGGCTTCACTGAACCTTACATTTGGAACTATTTGGATGATCCCGCTGGCTTGCCTCATCCCTCTCACACCTACTGGATGCCACTTGCCTCGATCATGTCCGCAATCGGGATGGGGCTTACGGGACAAACAACATATGCTGCGGGGCGGCTTGCGTTCATTCTCCTTTCGGCCTGTGTTCCGTTATTGACGGCAGCTCTTGCCTTTCAGGTTTCCCGTCAAACGCGCCTCGCGCTGGCCTCCGGGTTCTTATCCATCTTTTCGCTGTATTATGCTCCCTTCATGCCTGTTCCTGATAACTATGCCTTGTTCATGCTGCTCGGCGGGGCATTTTTGCTGCTCACACCGTTCCAACAAAAATGGATTCCTGTTGCTTTAGGCGCGCTTGCCGGCCTGATGACCCTGGCGCGCAGCGACGGTTTGCTCTGGCTGGGTCTGGCCGGTTTGACTGTGATGTGGAAATCCACTTTCAAAACGGATGGCGCGAAAAACACTTTCATCGAGTGGCTTAGATTGATTATTCCAGCAGGCCTGCTGGTTATCCTGGGATATCTACTGACCATGGGCTTCTGGCATATTCGCAACCTCAATCTCTTTGGTTCGCTCCTCGCGCCGGGGGGCGCACGTTTGCTCTGGGTGCAAAATTACAATGAAACGTTTATCTACCCTGCCAGCGAATTGAGTCGCGAATCATTTTTACGGGCAGGCTGGGATCTGGCAATCCGTAATCGTGTGGGTGCATTTGTCACGAACCTGGGCACGACGATCGGTGTACAGGGAGTCGTTTTCCTGGTTCCGTTTGTCGTGATCGGTGTCTGGCGGCTGCGCCGCGATCTTCGTTCGAGGATTGCTGTAACAGGGTGGTTGATATTGTTTTTAGTCATGACGCTTGTATTTCCATTTGCAGGTTGGCGGGGCAGTTATTTTCATGCGGGTGCCGCGTTTCAACCTTACTGGTGGGCTGTCGCGCCCATTGGACTGGATGTTTTCGTCGAGTGGATGCGCAAGCGCGGTCAATTTACTGACAAGAACGCCCCTGTGTTTTTTCAAGTGATCTTCGTTTTAGTTGCGGTCATCGTAACTATTTTTCTTGTGAACGTTCGAGTCGTTTCGAGTGGCTGGGCGAAAGATGATGTCATTTACCGGTCAGTTGAGAAACTGCTTGTAGAAAACGGCGCGCAACCCGGAGAGGTTATGATCGTCCTGAATCCACCGGGGTATTATGTGACAACGGGACGTCCAGCAATTGTGATTCCTTTCGGAGATCAATCTACATTGTTAACCGTAGCAGAACGCTACAACGCCAGTTATGTTGTAATTGAAGAAAACAGCAAGTTTAAAGACATCAAGCATCTCTATGAGAATCCGGGGGAAAACCCATCATTTGTCTACTTGGGAGAAGTCAATGAAGCAAAGCTCTATCGGATCGAACTGGCGCATTAATCCATGGGTTGCCCTTGCGATTGCCTCGCTGATCGCCGTTCTTTATTATCTGATTACCAGCGCGTTGATCTTTCGAGTTGGCTTTCCACTGGATGATTCCTGGATCCATTTGACTTACGCCCGCAATCTTGCCGAGCACGGGGAATGGGCGTTTCGACTCGGTGAACGTTCGGCTGGCTCCACGGCCCCGCTGTGGACAATTTTGCTTTCCATTGGATTTTTACTCGGTCTTGGCCCCTATGTGTGGACGTATTTGCTGGGTTGGGTGGTATTAACTCTGCTGGCAGTTTGTGCAGAGAACATTGTGCGGAAACTGGTTGCATCCTATACGTCGCGTATTCCCTGGGGAGGCTTGTTCTTCATCTTTGCCTGGCATCTCACCTGGTCAGCTGTTTCTGGAATGGAAACGCTTTTGCATGGATTAATCGTTCTGGCTGTGTTGGGCGCTCTTCTTACTGGTTCACGTCGTTACCTGACGCTGGGCCTATTGGTCGGTTTAAGTATTTGGGTTCGCCCGGACGGTATGACGCTGCTGGGTCCGATTTTGTTTGTTGGTTTGTTGTCAGAGAAAACATGGTATTTGCGTGGCGAAGCGTTCTGGAAGACGCTGCTTGGTTTTGGCGCCCTGTTTTTTCCATATTTACTGTTTAATTTGGCGCTTTCCGATCAACCAATGCCGAACACATTCTATGCCAAACAGGCGGAGTACGCTGACTGGCCGTCAATGGCGTTGACTCATCGTATCAGTAGTTATCTTTGGCCAATCCTTGCCAGTCCATTCGTTGTTCTCGTTCCAGCTGCACTTATATGGCTTGTTAAAAACATCCGGGCGCGGAATTGGAGCGCGCTGGCCAGCCTGATCTGGTTCCTGGGCTACATTGGAATTTATTTTGCGCGCTTACCTCCGTATCAACACGGCAGATATATCATTCCAGTTCTGCCGATCATGTATCTTTGGGGCATCCTGGGACTATTTGAACTCGTTTCTTCTCCCAAACTGAACAGGCGTATTGCGGTTGTATGGCAAATTACCCTTGTTGTCCTGACAGTGACCTTTGAGTTTATCGGTGCGCGTCAAAATGCAAACGATGTTTTCTTGATCGAGAGCGAAATGGTCACCACGGCAGAATGGGTTGAACAAAACCTGCCTGGTGATGCCCGGCTGGCGGTCCACGATATCGGCGCCCTCGGATTTCATGTCCAGAACCCTCTGGTTGACATGGCCGGGATCCTGACGCCCCAAGTTGTCCCGTTTATCAGTGATGAAGCTCGGCTGGCTGAATACCTCGATGCAAATTCGGTGGATTATCTGATCACGTTTCCCAGCTTTTACCCGCAGCTCACCTCGCAGCGGGAATCCCTTTTCGAGGCGGGACTCGAATACGACGTTCTGCACTTTGACGAAAATATGCAGGTATATCGATGGAGGTAATGTCTATTACGAAACTGAAATGTGACGCAAAATGGATAAATTGCCCATACGTCGCTACTGTGCTATACTCTCGTTAACATTAAGACTTTTACGAAGAACAGGATGAGCATGAATGAAATAACCCTGCTTGTTGCTGATGACCATCCGCTCTTTCGCCAGGGGGTGGTGGATACACTGGCGCTGGAGGAGGATTTCCGAATCGTTGCCCAGGCTTCGGATGGAAGTGAAGCAATTGACAAGATTCGCGCGTTGAAGCCCAATGTCGCGATTCTCGATGTAAATATGCCCGGCTTAAACGGTCAGCAAGTGACTCATCAGGTCACCTCGGAGCATTTACCCACGCGCGTGGTGCTGTTGACCGGCTATGACGATATTGAACAGGCAATCCATGCTGTGTTGGCCGGGGCGGTTGGATACTGCGCGAAAGAAATTGAACCTGAGACCCTGGCACGCACCGTACGGGCGGTCTACGATGGGAAGTACGCGGTTGCTGGTCATATATTCACTCGCCGGGAACTGGATCATTGGATCGATGAACAAATGGATGGCGCGCGGCGATCCTATAGTGAGCCGGGTTCACCTTTCCATCCACTCTCTGACCGTGAGATGGAAGTACTGTCCTGCGTAGTGCGCGGGATGAGCAACAAGGAGATCGCGGGGTTACTGGGGATCAGTCATCAAACTGTAAAGAATCACGTTACATCCATTCTGCGCAAGTTTGGCGTTGAAGATCGAACGCAGGCAGTCGTTTATGCTTTGAAACGAGGCTGGGTTAAGCTGCAGAGCGATCAGGTGAAGAGTCAGGAGTAGCATCATGGCAATGGACATCGTTACATCCAATGGGCGGGAATTGGATTTGCAGGCAGAATTGGAAGAAACTGAGAAGGCTTTGCGCGAAGTGACTCTGATGATCGAGCAGAGTCAGGGTGAAGTACTCAAGCTTTCGCAGCGGAATGCTGCGATTACCACCCACCTGCAGCAGGTGCAAAACCAGTTTGACAAAATGCCTCTTCAGGATATTCGCAATGCGTACGACTCTGCTCTCGATGCCCAGCAACGTTTATTTGTCATGCGTGGACAACTGGAAAAATTGCAGAGTGAGAAATCGCACCTTGAGCGTTTCAAGTCGAGTCTCGAACGGGCGCGGGCCGTTTCTTCTCCTTCTTCAGCAACAGCCCCTACTGGTGCCAAAGGCCCGTTAGCCAGCGTGGAAATGCTGGTCAACGCGCAAGAGACGGAGCGTCAGCGCCTTTCCCGCCAGATGCATGATGGGCCTGCCCAGGCTTTATCAAACTTCATCCTGCAAACAGAAATTGCCATGCGGTTGATGGATGTGGATACGGCTCAGGCGCGTGAAGAGTTGAACAACTTGAAATCTTCGGCAATGAGTACGTTCCAAAAAGTCAGGAACTTCATTTTTGAGCTCCGCCCGATGATGCTCGATGATCTTGGCTTGGCGCCGACGATCCGTCGCTATGCAGATGCATTCAAAGAGCAAGCTGGGCTTGATGTAAATGTCGCGATCACCGGTCACGAGCGCCGCTTGGAGCCCTATCTGGAAGTAATGCTCTTTCGCGCGATTCAGGAATTGCTTGGGAATACTGCCCGCCACAGCCAGGCAACGCTGGTAAAGGTGACATTGGATTTAGGCGAAGATCGTGTACGCGTCAGTGTGGACGACAATGGTAAAGGTTTTGATCCTGATGCAATTCAGCAGGAAAACAGTCTTGGGCTTAAATTAATTCGAGAGCGCACAGAAATGCTCGGTGGGAGCTTTGAAATCGATAGCGCGGTTGGAAAAGGTGCCAGGATCCTGTTTGCGGTGCCTGCTCGTTCGTAGGTTTCGATGATTTTCGTAACTGTTAGGCTTACATAACAGGATTGTAAGTTTGGCTAATCTTGCTCCTCTTTGCAGTTTTTTCTGCTCTAAGTAAAATATTAGTAGTTCTGAGAGTGGTTCTCGGAAAAATTTATCCAGGAAAGGACTAATACTATGTTATTCGCTCCAAAAGAACAAGGTCAGGGTTTGGTTGAGTATGCGATCATTCTCGCTCTCGTCGCTATCGTCGTGATCGCGGTCATGCGCTTGCTCGGCCCCAAGATCGGCAATACTTTCAGCACCATCAGCAGCTCCTTGCCGTAGTGCTGGGATCTTGGTAGGTACTCAGAGGACTCTGTCTTTGGACAGAGTCCTACTTTTTTACCAATTTAATATTATGGTTTTGGGTTTATACTGTATAATGTTCGATAAACTAATACCTACATCCCTGCCAAATTACGCGGCAGAACAGTTTAAGAGAGGAGAACTACCCTATGCGTCGCGGACCGATTCTCATCTTCGTTGTCATACTAATCCTGGCGATTGGTTTTGGGTTGCTTTATTTCCTTTATACCCAGTATGTGAACATTTCAGCCCAACCAACACCAGCAGCTCTGACTGAGGTTTATTTTGCCGCACAAAATATTCCTCAAGGAACGGAAATTACTCTGGAAATGCTTGATACGTTCTCCATTCCACCCGAAAATGTAGCTGAAGTGATGTTTACTGTGGGCGAAGAGGGATCTCTGGTGGGGCAAACAGCTCGTTATTCTTTAGATCAGGGTGTAGTTATTACTTCTTCGATGATTGGTACGGGTCCAGTGGAGATTGCGGGTCCATCTTGGGCTGTCAAAATTCCGTCAGGCATGGTCGCGGCAACGATCCCAACGGACCGTCTGTCTTTAGTCGGTTATGGTGTAGCTGACGGCGCGCATGTAAACGTCAACGCCTGTATGCTTTTTGTGGATGTTGACCCCGCGTTTCAAAGCATGTTGCCAAATTATGCATCCTCGATGCAGGATGTGTTCTTCCCTCCTGAGGAGCGTCCATTACTTTCCCTTGAGCCTTTAACCAGCGAGTGGGCATCTAGGCAAGGTCGCACGGAGATTGAACCTACTTTCCAGAAGCCCTTGTATGTTGTTCCTGCCGAACCACAACGGCCGCGCCTGGTCTGCCAAATGATTTTGCAGGATGTGGTTGTGTTGAAGTTGGGCAATTTTGGTGTGCAGGCTGCTGCCCCGGCAGATTCTAATGCAACACCTTCACCTGCCCAGGCTCAACAGGCCCAGCAACAGGCAAATCCGGATATTGTGACATTAATGGTGAACCCGCAGGATTCAATCTCCTTGAACTATTTTGTATATAGCGGTGCAACGTTGAGTATGTCTCTTCGTAATCCCAATGACACCTCACGCTTCTCTGCCGAATCTGCAACCCTCACAAGTCTATTGACTCAGTACAATATTTCTCTTCCTTCCAAACTGCCATATGCTGTACATCCTCGAATGGATGACATGGTTGCACCGACGCCTCAGGCAGCCCCACAGTAGTAGCAGTGATCACTCCAACTTATTGAGGTATGAACTGGTATGCCTACGGGTGAAAAAATTCGTGTCATGATTGTTGATGACGTTTCCGAAACAAGGGAAAACGTCAGAAAGTTGCTGCAATTTGAGTCCGACGTGGATGTGGTGGGGGCGGCTCGTACCGGAAAAGAGGCCATCCAGCTCTCGCTCGATTTGAATCCGGATGTTGTTTTGATGGATATCAATATGCCTGACATGGATGGCATTTCTGCCACGGAGGCGATTCGTGCCAAGCAACCGGCGGTCCAAGTTGTAATTCTTTCTGTGCAGAGCGATCAAAATTATATGCGCCGGGCGATGCTGGCGGGCGCGCGAGATTTTCTTACAAAACCACCTATGGGTGACGAGTTGATCTCCGCAATCCGACGTGCAGGCGCAATGGCGCAATCTGAACGGGCAAAGAATGCTCAGGTTCAAGTTGCTCCAACTGTCAGCCATGTAGGTTCTGGGGCTGTTTATGGAGCGTCGCAAGGTAAGGTTGTGACGATCTATAGTCCGAAAGGCGGCACTGGCTGTACCACACTGGCAGTAAATCTTGCGCTGACATTACATAATGAGGATACCCGGGTTGCGTTGGTGGATGGTAATCTTCAATTCGGTGATGTCGCTGTCTTCGTAAACGAGCAGGGAAAGAACACTATAGCCGATCTGGCGCCACGGGCTGAGGAATTGGATCCTGAAATTGTAGAGGATGTCATGCTGAAGCACGCCGCCTCCGGGTTGCATATCCTGGCGGCGCCAAGCAGGCCTGAATTTGCAGAGAAAGTCTCTGGTAATCAGTTCGCAAGAGTACTCGAATATTTACGCCAGATGTACGCATATGTGATTGTTGATACGGCTCCTCTTCTGACCGATGCGACTTTGGGGGCCATTGACGCTAGTGATCTTGTGGTTTTGGTAACGACCCAGGATATTCCCTCCATTAAGAATTGTCGCCTGTTTCTTGACCTTTCCCTGACCCTTGGGATTGAGCGCGAGCGGATCCTTTTTGTGATGAATCGGTTTGATAAAAGAATCAATATTACTCCAGATAGGGTCGCCGAAAACTTGAAACAGGAAGTTGTTGCGGTCATTCCACTTGATGAGCAGACAACTACAAAAGCTGTTAATCGGGGTGTTCCATTTGTGTTGGATAACAAGAATACAGCTGCAGCGCGGGGAATTCTTTCCCTTGCTGAGAGCGTGCGAGCTCGTGTAGCAGCTCAAGAATCTGCGGATGAGCCGGGTCGTATGCTTAAACGATAAACCTTACATCCAGGTCCATATCCTGAGGAGATAAAGAAAGATGTCTCTCTTAAAACGTATAGAACAAGGTCAAGGTAGTGGTTCCTCCGGACAGCCCCCGGAAAACCAGGGCGGTGAAAGCTCACGGCTTTCATCACTACAGGCGCGCCGGGTCAACGCACCGGCCACATCCCCTCAGGCGGGTTCTTATTTCGATCTTAAGACAAGGGTTCAGAATAAGCTCCTTTCGGAGCTAGACCCAGCGATGGATATTACCCGGACAGATGAGGTACGTCGAACAATACAGGAATTGTTCGAGCAGATCCTTGCGGAGGAAAATATCGTCCTTTCGCGTCCTGAACGTGCACGCCTGTTCGAGCAGATTGCGGCGGAAATCCTTGGGCTTGGTCCGCTTCAACCTCTTTTGGAGGACGATACGATCACAGAAATCATGGTCAATGGAGCAAAGAATATTTACATCGAACGCAAAGGCAAGGTGCATCGGGTTCCTGTGACATTTGAGAATAACGATCATGTGATGCGCATTATTGACCGCATTGTCGCGCCTCTTGGACGCCGTATTGATGAGTCAAGCCCATACGTGGATGCCCGCTTGGCTGATGGGTCCCGCGTGAACGCAGTGATTCCTCCCATCTCTCTTGTCGGCCCGGTGCTGACGATCCGTAAATTTTCACGCAACCCCATTACCGTGGAGCAATTGATCCAATTCGGGTCTATTACACAGGAAGCAGTTCAATTTCTTAAAGCATGCGTTGAGTCGCGCTTAAATATTGTTATTTCAGGTGGTACAGGTTCAGGCAAGACCACATTTCTTAACGTTCTTTCCGGTTTCATCCCCGGAGATGAACGCATTCTTACGATTGAAAATGCTGCAGAATTGCAATTGCGCCAGGAACATGTAGTCACCCTGGAATCTCGTCCTCCAAACATTGAAGGCCGCGGAGAAATAACCATTCGCGACCTGGTCGTCAATGCTCTCCGTATGCGCCCTGAGCGCATCATTGTCGGTGAGATTCGCGACGCGGCAGCCCTGGATATGTTGCAGGCAATGAATACCGGTCATGATGGTTCCATGACCACGGCGCACTCCAATAGTCCGCGCGATACGCTGTCTCGTATCGAGACCATGACAATGATGGCTGGTATGGAACTGCCTGTAAGAGCCATTCGTGAGCAGGTCTCCTCGGCGATCGACATGGTCGTCCACCAGGAACGTATGCGGGATGGTACGCGAAAAGTCACTCACATTACTGAAGTAAGCGGCATGGAAGGTGATGTTATCACCATGACCGACATCTTTGTTTTTGAGCAAACTGGTATTGAGAACGGCCAGATCGTAGGCCGTTTACGTCCGACCGGCTTACGACCAAAATTTATGGACAAGATTGAGGCTAGCGGTATTAACCTGCCTCCGTCCATTTTTGGCATCGGTGAGCGTCGGCGTTACTAGTGTAATGAGTCTGACAGGCTGCTGAAATGATAACTCCTATAATTCTGCTTGGTGCTGGCGTTTTCGTTATACTCCTCGTTATAGTGGGCGTGATTGTTGTTATCAGCAGAGAACGCTCACTGGTTGATGAGCGCCTGGGTCGTTTCCTGGAAGATGAGAAGCGGGCACCTGAAGGTGAAGGTGGGGCCTCTGCCATTACAGATTGGGTTAATCGCAGAGTGTCCAAATCGTCTGGGGGAGATCGGGTCGCGCGGGAGCTGGCGCGCGCTGACCTCAAGTTTAAAGTAGCGGAGTATTATGCCCTTGTCTTCATGTCCACCGTGGTGGTGGGTCTCGGGGCCTATTTTCTTCAGCCCAACCCTGTTTCGGGGGGCATTGGTGCGGCGGTTGGATTTTTCCTGCCTCGAATCTATGTGAAGCGTCAGCAGACTATTAGACT
>DASTJG010000227.1:0-2312 GCA_035716785.1 Anaerolineales bacterium | reverse complement strand
GCGATCGGCATCATCTTCGCCGGGATGTTCGCCCTCGGGATCGCCCTTATTTCCACCGTGCGCAGCTACGCCGTGGATCTGAGTCACTTCCTTTTCGGGGATGTGCTGAGCGTTTCGCCCCAGAGCCTGTGGCTGATCCTGATCTTCGGCGGGCTCGTACTCCTGACAGTTTTCGCCTTCTATAAGGAGTTCCTGACCTTATCCTTCGACCCCATCCTGGCTGCCACACTGCGACTCCCGGTTAGCTTTCTCAATAATCTATTGCTGGCCCTCATTGCCGTGACCGTGGCGGTCTCGCTGCAAACCGTGGGTGTGGCACTGATGGTCGCCATGCTCGTCACGCCCGCCGCGACCGCCTATTTGCTTACCCGTCGTCTTTCGCAAATGATGGGGCTTGCAGCGGTCTTTGCCTCGCTTTCGGGGATCATTGGCTTATATCTTTCCTATTATCTGAGCATCGCCTCCGGTGCTGCAGTCGTGCTAACGGCAACACTTTTTTTCATGCTCGCGTTTCTGTGGAAGAAGGCAAGAAACACATAAAGATTTTTCTTTGTGTTCCTCCGTGCCCTGCGTAGTAATTGAACCGGGAATATTGAAACGAAGAAGCAATAGTTCTGCTTGACCTGGAACGCATGTTCTAATATAATTTTCATATGGCTGATCCGCGCAAGAAAAAATCTTCACGGAAGGGCCCGCAACAGACAAACCGATACTTTCACGTCCTGGTTTCCCCCCTACACCTTGTTAACCGAAAAGACCCCGCCGCCCAGGAGAATCAATCCCCAAAACCTTCTCCCGGAAATGCTCTGTCTGGCGGCCGCCGATCAACGGATAAAGATGCTTTCGAGCTGTATGACTGCTGGCTGGCGCTCTCTTCGCGCGAGAGGCAGGTCACCTATTTCACGTGCCAGGGCTACAAGAATGAACAGATCGCCTTTCATATGGGCGTTTCCGCGGGAACGGTCAAATCCTATTTACAGCATGTGTTCTTTAAAATTGGTGTGCGGAGCAAGACCGAACTGCGCCTGAAGTTCTACAATTTTGACTTCGAGCGCAATCCGCCGTATTAGCGGGTCCATTCTTTCGTTTTCACCAATATTTGCCGCTACCCCACGGCTACCCCCGGAGAGATGCTCTCCCAAGGGGGTTTTTGTTTTTATCACTCCCGACTATTCTCGGGGGATGAATGACGTCATAAAACTTGCACTGGATAGTACGGAAAAACGCGGGCTTGCCTTGGTCCTGACCCAGGACCGGGCACGCCAGAGCAAAACGGACCTGATTGCCAGTCTGATCCTGAGCGGTCCGCTTTTCGTTGTGTCGGGGGATGAGTGGCTTCCGGCGTTTGCCCTGCCGCGCATCATCCGGGGGCGAACCAGCGCGGTCAGAGAGATCATGGACCGCTTGTATACCGTACGGGCGTCCACCTGCTACCGGCTGTTCGATTCGCTGGCAAATATTCCCTCCAGGGGCGAGCCCATCCTGGTCATGGATTTCCTGCACACTTTTTATGACACCGATATTCCTCTACGGACCCGCCTCCTCCGCCTCCGGGAATGTTGCCGTGAGCTGGCGCGCCTGGCATTCCATCGCCCGGTCATTGTCATGGCCCAGGAGAGGGAAGCCGAGGATTACGAGAAGTTTATCCCTGCCCTTTGCCCGATCGCAGACCAGATATTTACTTTGACACCTGAGCTTGAACAGATCCGACAACCTGCACTTTTCTAGCACCCATGGGCCGTACCCTTCCCTCTACCACACAGATCGCCTTCAACCTGATTGCGGAGCTTAAGCCGTTCTATGAAACGCTCCGTCGCAGCGACCAGCTTGTCCTCGATCAATTCTTTGAAGCCGCCTTGCAGCATCGCGCCGCCCTCAGCAACTCGGCAAGCCTGCTGCCGATGGAGGTGATGCCGTTTGTCATCCTGCTGGAGGAGCGAAAGAGAAGTAATCACATCATGATTGAGCTCTATGGCCAGATCGAAGAACTGGAAAAGAGACTGATATATTCCTTGCCTCCCGAAGAAGGCTGGATGGATGAATTTTGAAGGCATATACCGGCTGGCTGTTCGATCTGTATGCCCACAGGGATGGCATCGTTTTGTGGCTGGTGGGGGAAGACCATAAGCCGCGTTCCTTTACGCAACCCTTCCAGGTCACATTTTATATCGGTGGTCCCTTTCCGCGCCTGCGCCAGGTATGGAAGTTCCTGCGAGAGAGACCCGTCAGGCTCCAGCGCGTGCAACGGAGGGATCTGCACGACGGGATGAGAGATGTGCTGGAAGTCAATGTACTCAGTCCTTCTTCATTCG
>DASTJG010000226.1:0-2980 GCA_035716785.1 Anaerolineales bacterium | reverse complement strand
ACCCAGGGATTGGTGGATGTGCCAATGATGATTGGGTTGCTCCCGAAGTTGGTCTGACCGGCGAAGGCAGGCGAAACGCTGCTTCCGTTCCAGCCGCCTTGAAGGGTCAGGTTGTAACCTTTGAGTGTATCAAAGTCACCTGAGAGAGTCGTTGGAGATAACTCGAATACCCCCGCGCCTGGAGTTGCAGTGAAGTAAATTACCCCATTCTGTGTGTAGGAGGCGGTATTATTCACCATATCGGTGAGCAGAGCAGTGATCGAAGGGAAGTTAGTGGTACACCCTGCGCCGCCTGGCAAAACTCCCTCAGGACACCACATGGGATCAACGACTTCCGTGATCTCTGCTGCTTCCTGTGTGACAAGGGGAACAGAATTCCCGTCTTCATCCAGGACAACCACCTGGACGTTTTCCGGGACCTGGGCGAGGATCTCGGCAGGAGGTTCCGTCGCGCCCGGCTCCGATGTGGTTTGCGTTGTAGGGTCTGTCACAACCGGCTCTGACGTGGATTCCGTTGGAGGTTCTGTCACAACTGGCTCCGGCGTGGATTCGGCTGGAGAATCTATCTCAACCGACTCCGGCGTGGATTCAGCGGGCGGTTCCGTCTCTGCCTGAGTAGGCGGCTCGGTTGGAGTTTCCCCGTCCGCGTGCGCCGGCTGAACATTCAGTAAACTGGCACATACGACCATAATCAAAAATATCGTAAGTACCCAATGAAATTTTTTGGCTGTCATGGCGTCCCATCTCCTTGTTGAGTGCTTAAAAACTGAAGACATGACGCCTTTCAAAACTGAAAGTTACAAAACAGGGTCTTAATTATGGAATTGACATAGTTGGTGAAATTGGTTGAAATGACTAACAAAACTTAATCGGATAAATGTGTCCGAATTTTGGGATTGCCAGCGGCGTAAAAAAAGCCGCGAACCTCAAGCTCGCGGCTCTTTGAAAGGCGGTTGATTACTTCGTCACATTCCATGTCATTGTGACAGCAGAAGGGGTGATACTTACCGATTTTAAAGTGCTATTCGGGTTCTTTTGCCCCAGGATCGCGAGCCGATTGGTAATGGTCTGATTCCAATGGTCGACGCGATTTTGTTCCATGGGGGCGCCATCCAGTTGAGCGTTTGAGATCGAAGCGGTGAGCTGACCGCTGCTGACGCCCAGGTCGAGGCGGAAACTGAGGTTGTCCGTCTTGCCGGGATCATTCAGCCGCTCGCGGACGCCCGAGACAAGCACATATCCCGACTGAAGCGAGACAGTGATTTCCCTGACGAGCGGATCGGCAATGGCGGCTGTGATCGCTTCCTGCAACTCCTGCTGTCCGATGGTTGTCTCCACATCGAACGAGCCGTCCGCGTTGCGCGAGATATTTGCTTTGCAGGCGCTGAGTAGAAGTACAAGTGCTGTCAATAAAACTATTATTCTTTTTGAGTTTGTTTTCATGATGGTCTCCTTGTTTTTATAAGATGCAGTTTAGCGCCGTTGTGTAATGGATGTACGATGCCAATGTAAATTTCCTGTAAATTGTGACAGGCAGGTTTGGAGCAATCAATAAGCCCTCCCCTGATTCAGGGAGGGCCTTCTTTGTTTTCGATCGGGTTTGCGGTACTGGGTCCCTTATGGTTTCTTTTTATCTTTCCCACCGCCATTGCCGCCGCCGTTCCCACCCCCATTGCCGCCTCCATTACCGCCGCCGTTTCCACCGCCATTCCCACCTCCGCCTTTGGCAGGTTTGGGTGCTTTGGTAGGTTTCAGCGCTTTGGTCGGATTCGATTGTGGGGCAGTTACAGCTGTTCCAGCCGGATTTGAATTGTTTTGTGCTGCAGAGGTCACCGGGAAAAGCGTGGAGTCTGCAACTGCTGTAAGCTGGTAGGCAATGGTGGCAGGCAGGATAGGCATATCGGCCATATGGTAGGCATATTCATATGCTGTTGCCACGCCGCATTCTCCGGAGACAGCCTCAACCTTCCCATTGTTGTCAGCGTCAACACCGTTAAGCATCTGGTCGGCCAACGCGACCAAAGAGCGTATTGATCCTGACTTATCGGAATCGTCTGTGGAATTGACGAGCGCCAAAAGAAGCTCGCGCAAATCCGGCGCCCAGAGAGCCAGATTTTGCGTGCAGGTTTTGACCACTTCTCCATTGGCGATCATATACTCCGTGGCGTCTGCAGCGTTAACAGCGGAGTCTGCTTCTGTATAGGTAACCAGGATATAACCCGGTTCGCTGCCGTTCGGTAAAAGCCCGTAGCTGCCACGAGGGTCGATCTTCCCGTCGCTGTTCCAATCCTTGTAGTCCGCGCTTTTCGCTCCAACGAGGAGGTTTAAGGCAGTTTCCGCTTTTTGCTGCATCAGTTCCTGATCGCTGCCTTCGAATGCACTTTGCATCTCTTTGGCCAGTTCGGCGATCTGCCCGGTGTTTGCATACAGGCCCTGGATCAATGAGCTTTTATCCGGTGTCCCGGGGAAGGCCGATAGCAGATTACGGACATGGACCATTCCTTCCTTCGGAAGAGTAAAGGAATAGGCGATCAAACCGGACGGTTCCGGGTCCGTGTCTCCGACAGGTTCGAACGTAACTTCCAGCCTGTCATAGCGGGAGATCAGATTCGCGCCGTCTGGGTCTGAATAGGTGAAATCGATCCTGCCATTTGAATCGGGGATAAAGACACCGATGCTGATACGTTCATCACCGCCCAGCAGCCAGAGCTCATACTGAGCGCCTGGCGGTGGGGGAGGCATTGACTCTGTAGTCAGAGACACCTGGTCTGCGATCCCGCTTCCACTTTGAAAGTGGAGGAAACCGACGGGACCCACTTGAGCGACTGCAAATTGGGCACTTGTCGATGTTACCGGAATGATGGTACTTGTCGCAGAAGGAGATGCAGACGGAACTGTTGGAGTGATATTTTTAGCCGCCAGAGATGGAAAACTGTTGATCAAAAAGAAACTGCCCAGGGCAATTGCGAGGGTTGCCAGC
>DASTJG010000225.1:0-14026 GCA_035716785.1 Anaerolineales bacterium | reverse complement strand
TTCGAGCCCCTCCGCGCCCACAGGTACAATCACGAGCCAAATGGCTCGTGATTGCTTGTTTAAAAAAATTTCTGCCTTATAATTCAACCATATGCCTACAAGAACCAATGAAGCCTGGCTCTCAGATCTGGCGACCCCCGGTCCGGCACGTGAAGCTGCCCTGGAAGATTTGCACGACATCATCCAAAAAGGTTTGCCATATGCGCTTTCTCGCTGGCTCTCTCCTGATCAGCCGCAGTTCAATGCCCTGGTCGAGGAGGTGACACAGGAGACGCTCCTGCGCGTCCTCGACCAGTTGAACACATTCGAAGGGCGCAGTCAGTTCACCACCTGGGTCCACAAAATCGCGGTGCGCATTGCACTCACGGAACTCCGCCGGAAGCGCTGGCGTGATTCCTCATTGGACGAGTTGACAGAGAACGAAGACGTTCCGCCTCCGCCTGGCCTGCTCGCCGATTCCCAGGCTGGACCTGAGACCTCCGCCGAACGCGCCGACATGCTGGCACGCGTGAGCCGCATTATCGAAGAGGAGCTGACCGATCGTCAGCGCCAGGCGCTCATCCTGCTCGGCGTCCAGGATATGCCCATGGAAGACGCGGCGCGCAAGCTTAAAACCAATCGCAACGCCCTTTACAAGCTGCTGCACGATGCCCGCCTACGGCTGCGCAGACGCCTCTCCATGGAAGACATCTCACCTTACGAAGTCCTTACCCTTTTCGAGCAAAAGTAAGATTAGCAACACGCCAAACATCAAAACAAAGACTATGAACATCCGTGCCATCATTCAAAAGATTAAAAAGAGTTTCTCTCATCAAGAAGAACTTCCCAATGACACAGTCCTGGGCTTCCTGCATGTACTGGAAAGTGTACAGGAAGAGGGCTGCTCATGTGATGATGTTTTCACAAAAATAGATGAGTATGTAGAAAGAGAAGTGGACCAAAAGGATGCCGAAGATCTCATGCCGCTGATCCGTGAACACCTCGATCTGTGTCCGGACTGCTGCGAAGAGTATGAGGCGCTCCTGGATGTCCTGGAGAAAACAAGCAAGGAGCAAAAGTGACGGGCGATCACCCGTCATTTTTATTGTGACTCATTGAGCACTATTCATGCTCGAACATTTTTTCGCCCGCTCGGATTGGGACTTTCAAGCGGTTTTCCACAGGCGTGATCGGGCAGGACCACATCTCGTTGTAGGCACAGTAAGGGTTGTAAGCCAGGTTGAAATCCACGAGGAAGCGGTTGCCATATAGCTCATCAGGCTCAAGGTAACGCCCGGCCGGGTAGGTCTCTTTCCCAGCAAGCGAATCAACAAACGGCAAAAAATAACCATGCTCGTTCTGGTAGATCGTTAGCTCTGCATCCTGACCTTCCACTTGAAATTTGAAGCGCGAGTGACGCACATAAGTCTGCACACCTCCGGTGGAGGTTTGCATTTGCATGGGCTGCTGGTCAAAAAACTTCTCAACCTGCACCTCGAGGCGAAGTGCTTCATTTTCAGGGAAATATTCCAAGCCTTTAAAGTTGCGTTTCTGTTCAGGCATTAAAGGGCTTTGCGGATGGCTCCGAAAGAATTCATCTTTTTCTGCACGAAAATCGGTCAGTTCACTCATAAAATCTCCAATTCATCTTACACCTAGATAGAGAAACGGTGAGGATTCTTACACAAGGATGGTATGGACGTAACAAACCAGCATCCCCTTGCGAATTCCCTTATCTTATGCTATTGTTGCCCAAAGAAAGACCAACTATGACATCGCCTGAAAAAACCGTTTTGATCATCGAAGATGAGGCAGATGCCGCTGAATTGTTTGCAGAAATGATGCGGGTCAGTGGTTTTCGTGTACTGAAAACGTCTTCCAGCATCCCCGCCATTGCCATGATGACCACTGAAAAGCCCGATGTCATTTTGCTCGACATCATGATGCCTGAGGTCTCTGGGCTCGATATTTTGCGGCAGATGCGCAGTGACCCCGCGCTTGCCAATATCCCGGTTGTCGTTATCACTGCCAAGAGCATGCCTGCCGATATTAAAAACGGCATGGAAGCTGGCGCCTCCACGTACCTTACCAAACCCGTCGGCTTCCGTGAACTCAAAGAAGCTGTGGAACACGCGTTGGGCAATTAGTCCACGGTCATTCGAACCATGAACCTTCTGCGTGCCTTCATTGCAGTTGAAATCCCTCTTGACATTCGACAGGCTGTCTGCAAAGCGATCTCTGATCTGCAAAAGGAGACCAACTCGCTGGTGCGCTGGGTCCCCATGGAAAACATGCATCTGACGTTGAAGTTTTTAGGTGATGTTTCCCCCTCCAATGTCGACATGTTGACCCAGATGATCCGTGCCGAAGCGGATCTTTTCCATTACTTTGAATTCCGCCTGAACGGACTCGGCTCTTTTCCAAACCTGAAGCGGCCGCGCGTCATCTACATCGGGATCCAGGCTCCGGCTGTGCTGGAGGCGCTCCAGCGCGGGATCGACTCGGCTTCCCGCCGGCTGGGCTATGAATCAGAAGAACGTGGTTTTTCCCCGCATCTGACGGTCGGACGCGTTAAACAGAATATCACGGTGACCGAACAGCAAACGGTCCGCCGCGCCCTCGAAGGGACAAAGATTGACTTACTCGGCACAGCCAGAGTAGACTCGGTCCACCTGTACAAAAGTGACTTACAACCCACCGGCTCCGTGTATACGCGGTTATACTCCGCACCACTTAAAAAGCAGTAACGATTTCAGTCGTTATACAAAAGAGCGACTGCACCTGTCCTGACGGACGGTGTCAGGAAAGTCGCTACTACAACCTTATGAGGTGATATCTGAACGCACTCGAACTTGCACATAAAATCGTTGCCACCCTGGAGGACAAAAAGGGTGAAGACATCCTGCTCCTCGACATCAAAGACATCGCATCTTTCACTGATTATTTCGTCATTTGCAACGGTACCAGCGACCGCATGCTCGATGCACTCGCCAAGTCTGTGCTCGAAACCACAAAAAAGGATTACAAGAAAAAGAGCCGTGTAGAAGGGCAATCCCAGGAAGGCTGGCTTGTCCTCGATTACGGTGATGTTGTTGTACATCTCTTTTCACCCGACCAGCGCGAGCATTATGATCTGGAAGAACTGTGGAGTGATGGAAAGGTGCTGTTGAGGGTGCAGTAACTTTCTACAAAACGCAAAGCCAAAGGAGCCTACTATGAACCGACAGCAAGCCACCGACTATGTGATCCGTGAACTCGGCAAACATCATCAACGCAATGACATCATCCAAAGGCTTTGCGAAACAGGTGAGCTGAGTTGGAAAGAGGCAGAGAAGTTTGTGCAGCAAGTGGAGGAAGAGAACACAAGTAAAATCGCCCTCCGGCAAAGTCCATTGGTCACTGTTATAGGCATAGGTTCAGCTCTTGTTGGGCTTGCCCTTATGGCCTGGGTTGCCCTTGAAACTCTTCAAGGGGCAATCATATTTCTTATGGGCATCCCTTATCTTGGTAACCTCTCCTATTTCTTTACGGGACTGGTCATGATGGTGGCCGGGTTATGGGGCATGTGGGAAACCATTCTGCGGATCTGGAATAGCTAGCCTTGCAGGCCAAGCGCTGATCTGGAAAACAACTTCATCCACAAAAAACGTCCCGCAGATTTTGTAATCTGCGGGACGTTTTACATTTCGTACTTCAATTATTTCTCAAACACCCATTGATCCACGGCACGCTTCCAATCGACAAGCTCTTCCTTCCTGAACCAGAGCGCGACTTCACTCGCGCCATTCTCCACGCTATCAGAGGCATGGGTGAGATTCCGCCCCACTTCGAGGGCGAAGTCGTGGCGCAGCGAACCTGGCGCGGCTTCGGTAGGACGCGTCGCGCCCATCGTCTGGCGGATGGCAGCGATCGCGTTGGGTCCCTCCCAGACCATCGCCATGACGGGCGCGGAGGTAATATAAGAAATCAGTCCTTCATAAAATGGTTTGCCTTTGTGAATGGCATAATGGGTCTCCGCCAGCTCCTGGCTGACCTGGATGAACTTCGCGGCAACCAGACGAAGTCCACGGTGTTCGAGGCGTGCAATCACTTCTCCGATCAATCCGCGCTGCACACCATCGGGTTTGACTAAAACGAGCGATCTTTCCACAGATTTCCTCCAAAATTAAGTTTGTGGGGCGGGACCATGGTCCCGCCCTCATTTTCGAACGAATAGCCATTTCCCAATCGCCCCACAAGTTATCTCAATAACTCTTCTGCCTTTGTATATGAGTCCAGTGCATCCTGTAAACGATTGGCACGCATATACGCGTCACCAAGCGATTGCCAGATGCTTACTTCCACCGGATAACGATACAACGCTTCACGCAGATCATAAATGACTTCCTCGAGGAAGCGTCCCTTCTTGATGAGCCTGCCATAGTTTTCAAGCGCACCCGGGATATTGCTGCGCGAGAGTTCACTACGCGCCTGCGCCAAAACCGGATCAAGAGAGGGTGGCACTTCTGGTGCCCGGCGAATTGCAGGCTCTTTTGGAGACCTGGTAGGCGGAGCGGGCTTTTTCGGCCGTTCCTCAACAACTTTAACGGGTGGAGGAGGTGCAGCGACCGGCTCGGGAACAACCGGTTCTGGTTCGGGCTGCTTGGTTTCCACCGGCTTCCAGTCTGCGGCGCGTGTAGGCTCGATTTTGGTAGGTTCAGCCACTACCTCACCCGTCTCATCGCGCAGCCATGCAGGAAAACCTTCCTCAGAGGAAGCTGTGGGTTGCTGTGCATCTTCCTTATCGAGGTCACGCAGCCAGCTGGGGAGTCCTCCTGTTTGAGGTTTTGGAGCTTCCTGAGGGACAGGCTGCTCCTCTTTGATGGCGCTCATCCATTCAGTTTCTTCTTCGGCTGCCTGCTGTGGGACATCCTGGATTGTCGCTTCTGGGACAGGCGCCTGCTGTTCAGGTTCTTCGATGCTCTGCATCCAGGCTGGCAACTCATCCGCCGGTGCAGCTTCAGCTGGTTGAGGTACAGCTGCTTCAGGTTCATCCAGGCTCTTCAGCCAGGTGGCCGTATCTTCGATCGGCGAAGCTGCGGAGGCAGGTACCGTCTCTTCCTGATCCAGGCTTTGCAGCCACGCCGTGGTCTCATCGACTGCAGAAGGCTGTTCGGGTACTGACGGTTGCACAGGAGGCTGTTGAGCCTGCACATCTTTGGCTTGTTTGACCCATTGCGGTTCTTCCTCAAGACGTTCTTCAGGCTTCGTCAATAAGCCTTCCGTTGCGCCTTGTTTCGCAGCAAGATTCTCGAGCCATGCGAATGAGTCGTCGCGCTCCTGCTCGCTCTTGCCAAGTTCTTCGAGATTTGCCGCAGGTTCTGTAACAGGTTTTTTCTCTTGAGGAGCTTCCACAGGGGTGACTGGCTGAGGCTGCTCGCCGAGGCTCTTGGCCTGCTGAACCCATTCCGGTTCCTTTTCCAGACGTTCCTCAGGTTTGGTCAGCAGACCTTCGGTTGCACCCTGCTTGGCAGCGAGGTTTTCAAGCCACGCAAATGAGTCATCGCGCTCCTGCTCGCTCTTGCCCAACTCCTCGAAGTTTCCAGCAGGCTGCGCGACAGGCGGCTGTGCCGCGGGCGGTTGGCTCGCGTCCGTACCTTTGACCTGTTTGACCCAATCAGGCTCTTCCTGTAAACGCTCCTCCGGTTTGGTCAACAGACCTTCGGTCGCGCCTTGTTTGGCGGCAAGGTTTTCAAGCCACGCAAACGCATCATCCTGTTCATCACTGCTCTTGCCAAGGGAGTCTTTCCCCTGGGGTTCAGGGCTTTGAGTGGGAGCCAATTGATCCGTACCTCCTGTTAGTTCATTGCGAAAGTCAAATTCATTGGTGGAAGGAGCGGCGGAAGCAGCTTCAGGCTGGCTCTCCATCTTTTTGAAGAAATCAGATTCATCATTCCAGTTTTCCGCCGTTTTGGATTCGGATTCTTTACCTAACTGACCCAGCCAGTCCAGATCTTCAGCCGCGGCAGATGGAGCTGCTTCCGTTTCGCTGGCAAATGACTTAAGCCAGTCTGGTTGCTCTTCCGCGCCCGCGGAAGGAGCTGATTCTGATTCGCCAGGTTGTTTCAACCAATCGGGCTGACTTTCCGCCGGCTGCGCAGCGGCCGGTTGTTCGAACTGCTTCATCCAATCAGGCTGATCGCCTGATTCACTATAGTCCCGATTCTCTTCAGGAGAAGAAACCGGCAACGCGCTGGCACCGATCTTGTTGATCCAATCGGGTAATTCATCTTCTTCTGCGTGGGTTTCAGCAGGCTGTGGAGGAGCCATGGCCTTCACCCAATCGGGCAGTTCGCCCTGCTCGATAGACTGCGCCCCTGAAGCAGGTTCATCATTTGTAAAGACGGGTTTACTTTCATCGAACGCGCCGGTGGAGGCTCCCCAGCCTGCCGCGCGCAAAAAGTCCGGGATTTCGTCTGCAGGTTCGGCCGGCTTGTCAGACGGGGCCGCCGCGTCGAAAGTTGGAGCCCCTGCCGGCTGGGATGGACTCGGCGCCTGGTCAAAGGACCCTCGAAGCCAATCCGGTTGTTCATCCTGGCGCTGACCGCTTTCCGCAGAAATAGCCTGGGTCGTTTCCCAATCGGGCTGCATTCCAACAGGCTGGCCGTTCCAGTCCAAACGCTCAAGCGTAACCGCCATGTTGGGTACTTCATCGGACAAAAACACCGAGCTTGTGACCTGAGATGCGTAGGGATCCAGTTCCACGACGCGCTGACGGTAGGGCTGCACGCTCTCGGGGTGATCCACACTCAGGATCTCGACAAGCACGCGATTGGCGTCGAAGCAATAAGGGTTGCCACGCAACACCGTGGAGGCAACTTCAGCCGCATCGTTTTTCAATCCGCTCTTGTAGTAGGCACGCGCCAACAGCACCTGCATATCCAGGCGGCCAGGGTCATCATTCAAAATACCCTTGATTTCAGAAATCGCCTGCGGATATAACTCGCCCCGCATATAACTATTCGCCAGCGCGCCGCGCGTCATGCGCATGTGCGGAGGCTGTACACCATCACGGCGGCCATAGAGACGCTGCAACTCACTCTTGATCGCGATGTTGGACGCCTGGGTGTCATAGGCGCGTTCCATGTGCCAGATCGCATCATCCAGTTTGTTTTCCTCATCCCGGATGATGCTCATGCCCACGTTGGCAACAAAGTCATCTGGAACAGCGACAAGCACACGCGCAAAGATATCCGCAGCATCAGGATAACGCTTGTATTCCAGGTATGCCTTACCAAGCAAACGATAGGTTTCGAGGTGTTTGGGGAACGTTTTGAGAATATGCTTGCAATGAGCAATCGCTTCGTCGAGCTGACCGCGATCGATCATCGCTTCAATCTCTTGATTGTAGATCCGCAGGGATACTTTGGCCATGAAGTTGTCTGCTCCTGTATTAAGTATGCCCCATTACTAAAATTAATGCAAGTCTGCGGGCACTTACAGCGTCGTCTACTCGTAAAACAAGGGTAGACGTTCCACAGGCTGCCCGCTAAAAACATGCGCCGAAAGCACTGCTTCGCGAGCCTCTGCCAATTTCTCCGCGCTGCCGGCGTGGATCGTGAACAACGGCTCGCCTTTTTCGACCTGATCGCCGACCTTGTGATGGATGACGAAGCCGACGGCATGATTAACGGGATCGGCTTTGCGGGCGCGCCCCGCTCCCAGCACAACGGCGGCTTCGCCCACCGTTCGCGCCTGGATCTGGGCCAGGTAGCCGCCCCGAGGCGCTTTCACCACCTCAACGTGTTCGGCACGCGGGAATTTGGATAGGTCATCCACGTAGGAGACATCGCCGCCCTGCGCCTGGACCAGCACCCGGAATTTCTCGAAGGCGGAGCCATCCGCAATGGACTTTTCTGCCATGGCGCGTCCTTCGGCCAGGTCACTGGCGCGCTTTCCCAACACCAGCATATGTGCGCTGACGTGTAAACAATGTTCGAGAAAATCCTCGGGGCCGTTATCCTTGAGGGTTTCGATGGCTTCGACAACTTCCAGCGAATTGCCCACCGCATTCCCGAGCGGCTGGTTCATATCCGAGAGCAGCGCCACAACTTCGCGCCCGGCCAGTTGACCGATATCCACCATCAGTTTGGCCAGCTGGCGCGCCTCTTCAAGCGTCTCCATGAACGCGCCGAGTCCAGTCTTGACATCGAGCAGGATGGCCTGCGCGCCGGCGGCTAATTTTTTGCACATGATCGAGGAGGCGATCAACGGGATGGACTGTACTGTCCCGGTCACATCGCGCAGGGCGTACAGTTTCCCATCGGCGGGCGCGAGGTCAAGGGATTGGCCCGTCAACACGATTCCCTTCTCTTTGAGCTGGTGTTTGAATTCTTCAGTGGTGAGATCCACCCGGTAGCCCGGGATGGATTCCAGCTTATCGAGCGTGCCGCCGCTGAAGCCTAATCCCCGTCCTGACATCTTGCCGACAGGCAGTCCACACGCTGCGACGATAGGAAGAACTGCAAGACTTGTTTTATCGCCCACGCCACCGGAGGAGTGCTTATCCACTGCAAGATCGACCACATCGCTGAGATCGAGCATGTGACCGGAATTCGCCATTGCGAGGGTCAGGTCAGTCGTTTCGCGCGGCGTCATTCCATTGAGCAAAACTGCCATGAGAAATGCAGAGGCTTGATAGTCTGCCACTTCCCCCGAAATAAAACTCTTGATAAAGAACTCGATCTCGGCCAGAGAGAGTTCCTGCTTATCCCGTTTCTTGATAATAATATCAACAGCGCGCATGAAAGTCTCCTTATGAGAATCTGCGCGTGTATTTTATCCCAGTAGAGTAAACAAGTACACAGTAAATGCCGTCGCGGCGCCACGCGACACACGTAGACTTGTTTAGAACACCTGGTGATCTACGAATCTTTGATTAACTTATACCCATCTTTTGAATCCTGCACGACCCAGCCTAACGCGGCGATCTCCTCGCGCAGCTTATCAGATTCCGCCCAATTCTTGCTCGCCCGGGCAGCCAGGCGTTGTTCCACCAGCGCGATGACTTCATCCGAAGGCTGGTCATCATCCAACGGCGGAGCATTCAGGCACATTTCCCACACAGAGACAGGAATGTCTTTTTCAATGGGACCGGGGATGTGGAATTCACCCAGCTCGTTCAACGGGAACTTCGAGCCGGAAGGATAGATCTCCGGGTCACATTCGCGCACCAGCGACACAGAGCTGACCCCGCTCACTTCGCACTGACCCGATTCAAAGTCAATGATGAGACCCGTGTGTTCGTCGAGACCGATCGTTTCATTCTCCGGTGGGAGCAGGTCGCACCACTCGGCGAAGCGCTCCATACCGACGAAGCAGCGACTGGTATCCAGGTCCACGCCACCGTCGGCGTTGTTCCAGTGCGGGATGAACGAGACATGTAATCCAAAATCAGAAAAGAGATTCAACCCATCCACCGCATGGACATCCTGTCCAACTTTGTAGATCTCATAAACGGGCAGGGCATGCGCCCCCACGGAAATCGTCGCCGCGGAAGCGAATATGAGTGTCGCGCCAAGGCGATGTCGGGCACGGATGACATCCCAGGTAAGCGTATCCTTCAAATGCCTGATCGCGTACGTGGGGCTGCCCGGGCCCATGAAGATCATGTTGGCATACAGAAGTGGTTTGATGATCTCCGGGTCATCCGGGCTGAAAGCAGAACCCTTTTTGCGAGCGGGGATCACATCCACAACCGGTCTATAGTTTTGCAGGCGTGTTTTCATGAAGTCGCCTACGCGCCCCACCACCTGGGCGGAGTTTAATTCGAAGCCTGCCGGAGTTTCCATGAGCGCAATACGAAGAGGACTGTTAATATTACGGGCAAGTGTTTCAAAGATACGACCTCCCGCGAGAGAAGTTTCACCAGAGCCGAGAAAAGCAATTTGTCCGAGTGACATGTCAATTTCCAGTAATCAGTAATCAGTTTTCAGTGATCAGTTTCCAGGAGTCACGACGCGGCGTTCAGTTCATCTATTACTTGCAGGAGTTCCTCATTGGAAGGAATATCGGACATCGATTTGCCGTAATGCGCAAAGCGGATGTAGCCGTCGGCATCAATAACACAGCTCAGAGGCATGCGTCCCAATCTGAAGAGGTTCACCTCCTGCCTGTAGGTTCTTGCCACCGAATGGCTGGGGTCCGGCAAACCGACAAATGGGATTTTTTCGTTCACCCAATATTGCTTAAAGATGAATAGCGGATCGGGGCCAACGGCCAGAATTTCAGCACCGCGCCGCTTGAACTTTCCATACCCATCCCGCAGACGCGCCAACTGCGCGCGGCAATAGGGTCACATAAAGCCGCGCAGGAATGCCAGCAGGACCGGCTTACCATAAAAATCAGACAAACAAATCAATTTGCCGTCTATATCTTTTAATTCAAAGGTGGGGGCCATTTCCCCCGCTGCAATGATCTTATTCATCTTGAATTAACTCTTTTGCCTTCATCCAGATTTCATCGAACATTTTTACGGTCAATTTCCCGGTCAGTGTATTTTGCTGGCTGGGATGATAAGAGCACAGTACCCAGTAATCAGTGTTCAGTTTATACAATGCACCGTGAGCGAACTTGAACTCGGAATTGCGAATACCATACATTTTTAGAATTCGTTCGAACGCGACGCGCCCCAGGCATACGATCACTTTGGGCTTCAGGATTTCCAGATCACGCTCCAGGTATGGCTGGCAATTATTAAGCTCTTTAAGGGTCGGCTTATTATCAGGAGGGACACAGCGAGCCGAGGCCGCAATGTACAGGTCTTTCAACACGAGACCATCGTCGCGTGACACGGCCGTCGGCTGGTTCGCGAACCCGGCGCGGTACAACGCCGGATACAAAAAGTTGCCCGAGGCATCGCCCGTGAAGTTGCGCCCCGTCCGGTTGGATCCATGCGCGCCGGGGGCCAGTCCCACGACCAGCACGCGCGCGTTTGGGTCACCAAAGCCTGGAACCGGCTTGCCCCAGTACTCCTGGTCCTGATATGCCTTGCGCTTGACGCGCGCCACTTCCTCGCGCCACGCAACAAGGCGAGGACATTTGCGACATTGAATGATTTCCTTGTTTAACTGATCGAGAGCTTTATGGGTAATTTGTTTAGGTGTCATGTGTTTCAGTTGTAATTGTACCTGACACATCGCGCCTGATACCTGGCACCTAAAGAATAAGCATCGCGTCCCCAAACGAATAGAAACGATAACCTTCCTGTATGGCAGTTTTATAGGTATTCAGAATCTTTTCCCGCCCGGCAAAGGCACTAACCAGCATCAGCAGGGTCGATTTGGGCAAGTGGAAGTTCGTGATCATTGCATCCACGATTTTGAATTGGTAGCCAGGGAGGATGAAGAGAGAAGTTGGTCCCATGTAGGGCAAGACGCTTCGCGTATCTCGTCCTACTGCCGCTGATTCAAGTGTTCTTACGGACGTTGTTCCCACCGCAATGACTCTCCCGCCGGTCCGCTTCGTTTGATCGATCAGATCCGCGGTTTCCTGCGGCAGCTCGCACCACTCGGTATGGATGACATGTTCTTCAGGATTGTCTTCCGTCACCGGTGCGAATGTATCCAAACCAACGTGTAACGTAACATAGGCAATCTTCACGCCTTTGGATTGCAACTCCTCCAGCAAGCGCGGCGTGAAATGGAGTCCGGCTGTGGGCGCGGCAGCAGAACCCGGATCACGCGCGTAGACGGTTTGATAGCGTTCCGGGTCGTTCAGCTTCTCATGAATGTACGGCGGAAGCGGCATATTCCCCACTCTTGAAAAGTATGGCTCAATGGGTTCCGAAAATTTGACAAGTCGTTCTGAACCATTGAGTATCGCAATGATCTCCGCAGCAGGTCCATTCTCTATTTGCGCCAGTTTGCCTACACGCAAACCCTTCCCGCCCACCAGCGCTTCCCAGGTCAACTCATCGCGGCGGCGCAGAAGCAGAAGTTCCACGCGCCCGCCCGTCTCTTTACGCGCATAGATCCGGGCCGGAATGACGCGCGTCTGATTCAGCACAAGCAAATCCCCCGCGCGCAGATAATCGCCCACATCTCGAAAGATGCGATGTTTCAATTCACCGGTATCGCGATGCAAGACCAGCAAACGCGACGAATCGCGCGGCTCGACAGGCGTCTGTGCAATGGAGGCTTCAGGGAGATGATAGTCAAAGTCGGACGTTTGCATTTGAATGTTGAATGAATTACAGAATGCCGCATGCGCAAGTAAACTTGAAGTTAAGATTTTAGCTTACAAAACAATTAAGAGGTTTACTTATCAATGAAACAAGCGGTAGAATGAAAGCAAAGCAGGACACAACAGATTCGCGGAGGCAGCTATGAGGCTGAGTTTCCACGGGGCGGCACAAACAGTAACTGGTTCGATGCACCTTATTGAACTGAACGGCTCACGCTTACTGCTGGATTGCGGATTGTATCAGGGGCGGCGCAAGGAAGCAATCGAAAAGAACCGGAATTTTCCATTCGATCCAAAAAGTATAGACGCGGTAGTCCTTTCCCACGCACACATCGATCATTCGGGCAATCTGCCCAACCTGATCAAGCAGGGCTTCTCGGGCCTGATCTATTGTACGCCTGCCACCGCCGATCTGACCAACATCATGGTACGCGACTCGGGTCATGTCCAGGAGAAGCAGGCGGAGAGCGCGAGTTACCACAACATGAAGCGCGGCGAACCGCCTGTCGACCCCCTGTACACGGAAGAAGACGCCAGGGAAGTGGAACCTCTGCTGCAGCCCGTCAACTATGGCGTCCAGTTCGAACCGACCAGAGGCGTGATCGCAGTCTTTCACGATGCCGGACACATCCTGGGTTCAGCTTCGATCTCGCTCAGACTGCAGGAAAAAGGTCGTAGGAAACACCTTTGGTTTTCAGGGGATATCGGACGACGCAACCTGCCGATCCTGCGCGATCCCGTCCTGCCCGGCGACGATGTGGACATCCTGCTGATGGAATCCACCTACGGCGACAAGCCCCACCGCGATCCGGAAGAAGCGTACACTGAAATGCGCGCTGTTATCTGCCAGACATTGGAACGCGGCGGGAAAGTCATCATTCCATCCTTTGCCGTGGGACGCACACAGGAACTGGTCTACAACCTGAGCCGTATGTACGATGAGAATGGATTGCCCGAAGTCCCTGTGTACGTGGACAGTCCGCTGGCGGTGAACGCATCCAATGTGTTCCGCCAGCATAGCGAATGTTACGACCTGCAAATGAGGGAACTGATCCGTTCCGGTCACCCCGCGCTCGAGTTCAAAAACCTGACGTACATCAACAGCCTCGAAGAGTCGAAGGCATTGAATGAACGCACCGACCCGATGATCATCCTCTCCGCCTCCGGGATGGCAGAGGCGGGACGGATCGTGTATCACATCCGCTGGGCGATCGAGAACAGGAAGAATACGATCATGATCGTCTCCTGGCAGGCACCTGATACCCTCGGCCGCCGGATCGCGGACCGCGAGAAGCATATCAAGATCTTCGGTGACATTTACAAGACACAGGCAGAAATCGCGACTGTCGGCGGGCTATCCGCTCATGCCGGGCAGGACCTGCTCACGGAATATGGTTTGAGAGTGAAGCAAAAGGCAGAGTATGTATTCGTCGTCCACGGGGAGGAAAAGGGCGCGCTGCCGCTCATGGAGAAGTTCAAGGAAAAGAAAATGAAGCAGGTCTTTTACCCGTCCATGCATACGAATATAGAGTTGTAGGAAATTGGAAACGATTACAAAGCCAAAGATGCCCCAATTCAAACAGATAGATTCTCGTCTCGACGGTTCAAGATTCTGTGAATTGTATATAGAGATAGTATAGAAATGCCATACAGGATGATGGAAACAACTGCACCCAGTATGCCGTACGTGAACAGGGCAAACAGCTGAATTCCATAATCGATATCATATGCTCCGCGCATCCATAGCGAAACAGAACCATCGTCCAGCAAGGCATAGTATGCCGTCAAATCCCCCCCAACCATCATTAGATTATTTAAACTTGCG
>DASTJG010000224.1:0-6319 GCA_035716785.1 Anaerolineales bacterium | reverse complement strand
GTCGTAGGGCACACCCGCGGCACGCAGCACGGGACCCGTCACTGAATATTGGATCGCGGTCTCGCCATCGATCACATGGATACCCTTCAAACGGGAGACCAGCACCTCATTCTCGCTGAGCAGGCGATCCATTTCATCGGTTTTGGCAGGCAGGCGGTCGAAGACCAGATCCCTGACCTTTTGCATCACATCTTCCGGCACGTCGCGGACCACACCGCCAAAGCGCAGATAGTTGCACATCATGCGTGAGCCGGCCGTGGCTTCGAAGATATCGAGGATCAGCTCGCGCTCTTCGAAAGCGTATAGTGCCGGCGTATACATGGCGCCGAGGTCATTGAGCAGCATACCGATGAACACAAGGTGATTCTGGATACGGCTGAGTTCCGCCATGATGACACGGATGTATTCGGCGCGTTCCGCCACCGGGATCTTCATCAGTTTTTCGACCGCGATGGCATACCCAAGGTTATTGCTCATCGAGTTGAAGTAATCGAGACGGTCGGTATACGGCATGTTCTGGAGGAACGTATTGCGCTCGCCGATCTTGTCGTGGTTGCGGTGCAGATAGCCAACGACCGGTTTGAGACCGACGATGGTCTCACCTTCGAGTGTCAGGGCTGCACGGAACACACCATGCGTGGACGGGTGCTGCGGTCCCATGTTGATGGCGATGCGGTCGGTGGTCATGCCATCTTCGCTCCGCACGGTGTAGCGCTTGAGCGATTGATAGAGCATCTCGTCATTTTCGGGGATCCATTTTTCAGGATCGAAATTCTCTGGGAATTTCAAATTGTCCTTAAACGGATTCTTCTCTTCCGCCAGTACATGCTTACCTTCGGGCCAGCGGCTCTTGAAGGGCTTGACATCCTCTTCGTAGAAGGGTTCCTGCCAGTCCTTGCGGAGCGGGTGACCTTCATAACCTTCCCACATCAGGATGCGGCGCAGGTCGGGGTGGCCGGTGAACTTGATGCCCATCAAGTCCCAGGCTTCGCGTTCCTGCAGGTCAACGCCCGGCCAGAGATCGATCAGAGATGGCACCTCGATCGGGTCGACGCGCGGCACCTGTACGCGAAAGACCAGCCCGGGTCCGCCGGTGGTTTTATAGGCGTGATAGACCACTTCCATTTTGTTATCGGGGAGGTAGTCCACTCCGGTCACGGCAGTGAGCAGGTCGAAACCAAATTCGTCGCGGATGGCAGTCGCGACTTCCACCAGATTATCCTTTTCGACAATGAACCCCGCGTAGCCGGGACGTGTGTCCGCGGTGACAACGCCGGGAAAACGGGCGGCCAGGTCAACGGTCGATGTTTGGACGGGAGCTGCCATTATGCACCTTCCTTTGTCGCCGCGGCGGTCGCTTTGATCTCTGCGTTGCGGCGCGGGTCGATCAGATCTGGACCGAGAATGGGAACAGGAACCTCAACCGAATCCGGTCCCTTGCGATACCAGCGGACCTTCCTGATGGATTCCTTGTCGATCTTTTCCTGAAGCTTGATCAATCCGGCGATCAGTGCCTGCGGGGTGGGAGGGCAGCCGGGGATGTACACATCCACAGGCAGGAACTTGTCGATGCCTGCGACGACGTTGTAGCCCTCCTTGAAAGGTCCGCCGCCGGAGGCGCAGGCGCCCATCGCCACCACGTATTTGGGCTCGGGCATCTGGTTGTACAGGCGCACGATGGCAGGCAGCATCTTCTTCGTGACCGTGCCGGAGACCAGCATCATATCCGCCTGGCGCGGGGTGGGACGCATGACCTCCATACCGAAGCGCGCCATGTCATAGCGCGCGGCCTGTGCAGCGATCATTTCGATGGCGCAGCACGCCAGACCGAACATGAGCGGCCACACCGAGGAACGCCGACCCCAGTTGTAGAGGCGGTCAAGCGTTGTAATGGTTACGGCATTCTTGATGTCGTCAGGAATGTCGTATTGGGGCAAACTAAGTTTTTCGTTATCCATTGATGTTCTCCTCGAACCAATACTGATAGATTGCGTAAAGGATTTCGTCGTTGGCAAGCGACGGGTCGTCCTCAAATTCCGATAGTTGTAACGTCCATCTGTAAATATGTCCGAGTGTGACGTCGTCGAGATTTGCATCCGGGTGTTGCCTGCGTAACTCTAAAGCAATTGCGTAGGTGCTTTCCCAGTTCAGTGTCATTTCTCTTCCAATTTGCGTTCTCTAAAGTAGAGAAAGAGCGGTAAGGCAAAGGAAAGACCAACCAATAAGGTCGCCAGCAAATAAAGCCAGGCATTCTTCATTTGTAATTTGTTTGCTTCTGCAAACATATAGGCCCAGAACACGATCACCGCAACCGTCAGATCCATTGCCACACCACGCAATAGATTGTTAGCAAACATGGGTTGAATGAGCTGGACCAGGTCAAAGCCAGTTTCGCCAGGGATTTGAAGGAAGAAATAGTAAGGAGCCACGAACCCGACGATCGCCAGAATCAGATAAATGTTCTTTTTCATTTCTATTCCACAAGCGATTTCAATCAATTCTGGTGCTATCTGTCACAATTTTGATTATACCTTCTGAACCTTGAAAGTCAACGGAATTATGTAAAAATATTTATATAAAATTAAGAAAGTGAGTATAATCACCCCAGAAGCTATGACAACTGCACGCCAAAAAGTCCTCAGCTACTTCGATAAAGCACGAACTGCCTCGGTGCGCGAGATCTCACGTGCCCTGAAAATGTCGCCAGCGACGGTACGACATCATCTCCGCGTCCTCACCTCTGATGGGCGTTTGGAGACGGTCTTTGCTCGCGGGCGTGATCAGCGCGGCCGGCCCGAGAAGATCTATTCGCTGCCGCGGGCTGCGCTGGGAGATAACCTTTCCGCCTTGAGCGACGCGCTTTTAACGGAGGCAGGCTCGGCAATCCAGGTGGAGGCGCTGGCCGGGCATCTTGCCCGGCATCTCACCGGGGAAGCCAATATTGCCGGTCAGCCGCTGGCGAAGCGATTAAGCCTGATCGTCGAAAAAATGGATCAAATGAATTATCACGCCCACTGGGAGGCAGGCTCAGGAGGACCCCGTATCCTCTTCGGTCATTGTCCCTATGCGGCGATCATTGAGAAGCACCCTGAGCTATGCCGGATGGACGAGGCAATGCTCAACGAGTGGATGGGACTGCCCGTTACGCAGATTTCCAAAACGGGGAAAGAAGGAAGCTCGGTGTGCGTGTTTGTGATAGGGATATAAAGTTTTAAGCCTATTCACACGAATATCTGACATAATCTGGTTCACTGGTTGTATGTGGGGAAGCGAATGTTCCGTGTTTACTACTTTAGAGGAGACCGAGATGAACATTTTCCAGCGTTATCTTGCAGAAGAATTCGCCGAAGACTATGAAGAGGGAAGGCTGTCGCGCCGCGCTGCCCTGAAATTGATCGCGTCCGTGACCGGCAGTCTGATCGTCGCCAATACCATATTAGCGGGTTGTGCAGCGCCTCCTGAAGCCGCTGAGACCAGCGCGGCCTCCCCGACGGATTCACCAGCCGGGGAGCCTACCGCTTCCACCTCACCGACGACTGAATCCGCAGCGACCGAACCTGCCTCCGCTCCAGCCGCGTACGGGACCGTGGCGCCTGATGACCCCGCGGTCAGTGCGAGTGCGGTGCAGATCCCTGCCGCGGATACGAACTTGATCGGTTATCTGGCTCGACCTTCCAGTGAAAGCATAGCGCCGGTGATTCTTGTCTGCCATGAGAATCGCGGGCTTACACCTCACATCCAGGATGTGACGCGCCGGGTTGCGAAGGCTGGGTATGTGGGACTTGCCGTGGACCTGCTTTCACGCGAGGGCGGCAGTGCCAGTGTTGGTGAAGGCAATGTGCCCGGTGTGCTCGGGAACATCGCGCCCGATCAATTCGTGGAGGATTTCAAGAGTGGCTGGCGTTATCTCCAGGAACAATCTTTTGCAGATGCAGACCGGGTTGGCATGACCGGCTTCTGTTTTGGCGGCGGCGTGACATGGCGTGTTGCCACCCAAATGCCGGAGCTGCTGGCCGCCGTTCCATTCTATGGGCCGCATCCTCCTGTGGAAGATGTGCCAAACATCCGCGCCGCAATCCTCGCGATCTACGGCGGACTGGACTCGCGCATCAATTCGGGAATTCCTGAGATCGAACAGGCAATGCAGGAGAATAACAAGGTCTACGAAAAGATGGTGTATGCGGATGCCGACCATGCCTTTCACAACGATACAGGCTCGCGCTACAACGCCGAAGCTGCCAAAGATGCCTGGGAGCGGACGCTGGCCTGGTTCGAGCAGTATGTAAGGAACGCGTAAGCCCGGCCCTGCGCTGCGACTTTTCCAAATCTCCTGCGTACATAGAATTGAAATTAGCGATAAAAGAGGAGATGTAAAATGACTATCCAACAAAAACAAGGGTTGCGTCGTTCACGCAGGAACCGTATGCTGGCAGGTGTCTGTGGCGGGCTGGCTGAATTCTTTGGCATCAGCGCCTTTTGGTTCCGCCTGGCGATGATCATTGCCTTCATTCCGGGCGGCGTGCCGGGGCTGCTTATCTATTTCCTGCTGTGGATCATGGTCCCCAGCGAATAAGCTTGATCGCTCAATAGACAAAAGCCGCGCCTTCATAGCGCGGCTTTTGTCTATGAAAGAACTTCTGATCTTCTATGTGGCAGCTGCGAACTCCTTTTGAACAACTTCAATATTGGCAGCTTTCAGGAAGTTCATGGCGTTTTCGTCCGTGCGGTAAGCAACGCTGTACACAATACGGGAAATACCGGCATTGATCAGTACTTTGGTGCAATTGATGCATGGCAAATGGGTAACGTAGCAAATAGCTCCCTTGGTTGAAACCCCATGCAATGCCGCCTGGATGATGGCATTTGTCTCGGCATGGATCGTACGGACGCAGTGTCCGTCCACGATCAAGTGCCCAACCTCGTCACAGTGTTCCTGTCCGGCAGGAGAGCCGTTGAAACCTGTCGTCAGGATGCGCTTCTCCAACACAAGCACACAGCCTACAAAGGCGCGGTCACAGGTGCTGCGTTCAGAAACTGCGTAGGCGATTTTCATGAAATAGGAGTCCCAGTCGGGTCGCATAGAATTTACCTCGATGTAAGATTACAGAGTTTGAGGCTCTGTCTGTGACTGGCTGTCGAGCCGCTCCTCAATTTTAGCAGAGAAAATGAAGAAAGAAGTTGTCGGATCAGAGAGTAACCAATCTGGAATAATATAAACTCCAAATAAAACAGCAAAGCCGGGCATGAATTGCCCGGCCGCTGATTATACAATCAGTCGATTATAGTTTGGGTACTAGGGAGCCGGAGTTGCCGGAGTTGCGGTTTCGGCCGGTATTACGGTGGCAGCTTCTATGGTGAGCCCCAGCAGACGTGCGAGTTCGAGTGTGTATTGGTCATGCTGTTGGCGTGCCAGGGCGATCCCCTGATTGACGGTACTCTGGTCTGACCCGCCCATGAAAGCGATCAGGGTGTTGATGACTGAATTCATATGCGAGATCTGATAGGTCTTGAGGTCTCCCAGGCAGTACGCTATGACCTGATCCTCCGCTTCGCGGCGGATCCGCTGGAGATCGGAGATGGCAGCAGCGAGCTCTTCCTGTGGCCGGCTGGCAGCCAGGGAGGATGCATCGTCGAACTCACGCATAAATTTGTGGACCTTCTGGACTTCCGCTTCTATGTTTTCAGGCGCACACGGATCGGGTGTGTTTGTGGCAGGGACGGATTGTTGCGCAGCCGGGGTGTCGCTGAGGACCGGGTTTGGAGTGTCGCCGGCAGCCGGAACATTCGTTCCGCAGGCGGATAAGAAAACCACCAGGGCAAGTGCTAAACCTACGATGAGTTGAGAATGTTTTTTTATGTTCATGTGACCTTCCTTCCATCCATAAAAATTGAGGAACAGCCGAAGCTGCTCCTCAATTTTAGCATCTATATGGCTAGACAGGGATCAATACTTTGTAACCTTTATTGTCTGATCCTGAGCTAGCGATGTCCGTAGCCTCTGTGCCAGTACCACCACCAGTACCACCAGTTCGATCCACTGTTGCCGCCGGTATTGCCGCTGCCGGAATTTCCGCTATCACCGGCATCGCCACTGCTGACACAGTCGCTCTGGAAGAAATCACCGGAGCCATTGCCGCTAAATGTTGGCGGAGTAGTTGCGTCTGGAGCATAGGCAGCGTCAACAACTTTGAGTCCATACTTGTCATTATTGGTGAAGTTGCCGCCACTCACGTTAACCGTGTTGGTGCATACGCCTTTGACATCCACGCCATCGCCTTTGTTCCCGTCGGCGGTTACATTGGTCAGTGTGACATCGCCA
>DASTJG010000223.1:0-2682 GCA_035716785.1 Anaerolineales bacterium | reverse complement strand
GTTCGGCACTCCTAAAGCTTTATCCCCGCAATCGAATCTTCCTGTCTTTCCCACCCCATTGATCGGCCGCGAACGTGAATTGGGGCAACTTCATCAGCTGCTGTGTGACCCGCAATGCCGCCTGCTGACCCTAGTCGGTCCCGGCGGTATGGGCAAGACCCGCCTGGCCGTGGAAACCGCGTCGAATGTGGCAGATATGTTCGCCAACGGAGTGTATTTTGTTCCCCTGGCATCTGTGAACGCGATCAAGTACATCGTGCCCATGATCGCAGACGCGCTGGGCTTCGTCTTTCAGAGCACGGGTCGGAGCGAACCAAAAACACAATTGTTCAACTACCTAAAGGAACGACAGGTTCTTATCCTGACCGACAATCTGGAACATTTATTGAGCGAGCCAGGGATTGAGGTACTGTCGGAATTGCTTACCAGCGCTTCCCAGGTAAAACTCTTGGCTACTTCGCGCGAGTCGTTGGGGTTGCAAGGTGAATGGGTATTTGAAGTTCACGGGTTACCCATTCCTGAAAGTGAAGAGAAAAGCGGAGCTATGCAGAACACATCCGCGGAGTTGTTCCTGCAGCGTGCGCGGCGGGCACATGTTGAGTTTAGCCCGACCCCGGAGGATCACAGATCAATCGTCCGCATCTGCCAGCTGGTGGGCGGCATGCCGCTGGGACTTGAACTCGCTGCAGCCTGGGTACGAACTCTGACATGTGACGAGATCGCGAGTGAGATAGCCCATGGAATGGATTTCCTGAGCATCTCCGCGCGTGACATTCCTGCCCGGCATCGCTCCATGCGGGCGGTCTTCGATCATTCGTGGAAACTGCTTTCAGAAGAAGAGCAGCACATCTTGCTGCGGCTCTCTGTCTTCCGCGGTGGGTTCCGACGTGAAGCAGCAGAGCAAGTGGCAGAGGCTACGCTCACATCGCTCTCGACCCTGGTGACAAAATCATTAATTCGACGAAGCGGCGCGGGACGATACGATCTGCATGAATTGATCCGTCAGTTTGCCGCGGAACATTTCTCTGAAAGACCGCAAGAACAAAAAACGACCCAGGCGCGTCACATAAAATATTATTTGACTTATTTCGGTCAGGCAGATCGACGCCTGCGAAGTTCTGCACAGCGTGAAACGATTGCCGAGCTAAGCACCGAGATGGATAACTTCCGGTCCGCGTGGAATGAGGCGGTCACGGATCATGACTTTGAATTGCTGGAAGGATCGATCCCTACGATCTCGGTTCTCATTGATACGCGCGGCTGGTTTCACGAGGGATTGGAATTACACGGTAAGGCGATCGCCGAGCTGGAAAGGATTGGAACGAACAAGACGTTAAGTCGCACAGACCAAATTACGCTGGCTTACCTGCTGCTCTATCATTCCATGTTCGAGACGCGCTTGGGTCAATATGAAAAAGCACAGGCGGGGTTTGAACGCTCCATCCAGATCCTGCGTCCGTTGGATGAGCCGCGCGTTCTCGTCGGCGCACTTGCCTTCTTCGGCAACATGATGGAGTTCAACGGCAAGTACCCGAGGGCGTTGGAACTGTATGCGGAAGGCTTGGAGATCGCTGAGAAAATTCATGACCCATGGTTCACCGCCTTGTGTCGATTGGCACAAACCGCGTTGTCGGGTGTTATGCAATCGTTGATCTCCCCCGATGTCGCGCATGAGAAGCTATCATCCATTGTGGCAGACTGGCGCGCGGTCGGCGATCCGCGCCTTACTGCCATTGCGTTGAATAACCTTAGCTGGACGTCCATGAAACTTGGACTCTTCGAGGAAGCGCGCGCAACGCTGGAGGAAAGCATCACGTTAAGTTCATCCATCGGCGACCGTTGGACAATGGGACTCGCCTATCGCGCTCTTGGCACGATTGCACAAAAAAAGGGCGAGCACGCGCGAGCGGCTGAAATATTCCGCAAGAACCTGGAGATATTCACAGATCTTGGCATGCGGCAGTTTGCGGCTCGCGCACTTGCCGAGATGAGTCGAAGCGTTTTCGAACTTGGCGATGACGAGGAAGCTGAGCGCGGCTGGCGCGAAGCATTTCGAATCGCCAGCGAATCAGAGGGAAATTTCGGGTTATTGGAGGCGCTCCTCGGTCTCGCAGCGTTAAGAGTCAAACGAGGCGATATGGAACTGGCATATGGATTGGCGCTACTTATTCCAGATCATCCTCTCGCTATTCAGGACAACAAGGAGCGCGCCGCCCGTCTGCGTGCCGAATTAGAGGCACAATTGACTCCCACACAAGTCGCGATGATCCGGGCACACATGCAGGAAAAGACATTTCAGCTCGCTGCGGAGCAGTTGCTCAAACAGTAGAAGCTGTTTTGGCCTGATAATCTCCTCTTCGAAGCTGCGGCGCGATCGGCACATGTTGAACTTCATCGATCGCTACACATATCTTCGGACACCTGTTTTTTCCAAACCAGTAGGAACACAGTACATGGATGAGTTCTTTCGACTCATCACTGCCGATTGGTTTGACGAGATAACTAATGGCGTGATTGCTATAGGCACGGGCGATCTCTCCGTCAGTGGCAGAGGTAGTCAACAGCACCACCGGGATAGCCCGCCATTCGTCTGCGGCTTTGATCCTTCGCAAGATCTCGATCCCGTCTATGTCAGGCAAATGCAGATCCAACAAAATTAGCTGCGGACGAAAACTGGCATCG
>DASTJG010000222.1:0-2323 GCA_035716785.1 Anaerolineales bacterium | reverse complement strand
AAAAGACAAAGTACTTGACCGATTCTGACTTTATCAATGACTGAAAACCCCTCCCCTCTTTCCCCTCTCCCCTCTTTCGACCTTGGCGGCTCTGGTTTGCCCCTGCATTTCCTCCACGCCAATGGCTACCCACCGGAATGTTACAAGCCGCTCCTTGAACTTTTACACACGCAATATCATGTCTTTGGAATGCTGCTGCGCCCGCTCTGGCCAGATGCGAATCCGAACGATATTCAGGACTGGCATCCACTTTCAGATGATCTGCTCCGCTTCCTTGCAATGCAACCCACTCCTGTTATCGGGGTGGGACACTCCATTGGAGCGATCGTCACCTTGCGAGCCGCATTGCGTGACCCAGGCAAATTCCGCGCCCTGATCTTGATCGATCCTGTATTGTTCGTACCGAGATTCATGGTCATGTGGAATATTATTCGCGCCCTGGGATTGGGAAACAGACTCCATCCCCTGATCGCGGGCGCAAAGAGGCGCAGACGCACCTTCGATGACCTCGATCTTGTTTTTCAGAGATACCGAACCCGCAGTGTGTTTCGCTATATGAGCGATGAAAATTTACGAACCTATATCGAAGGGATTACACGCAAAACGGATCAGGGCTACGAACTGGTCTATTCGCCGGAATGGGAAGCACGCATCTACCTCACAAATATGCGCGACTTCGACATCTGGCGCGGCCTGCCAAAGCTCCAGGTACCAGTCATCTTCCTGCGCGGCGCGGAAACGGATACTTTTCTCGAGAGCGCCGCAAAGCTTGTGAAACGGAAGCAGCCCAAAGCGCAGGTTGAAACGCTGGACAAGTCCACCCATCTTCTGCCCCTCGAGCGCCCGCAGGAAGTCTTTGATACGATGCAATCTTTTCTTAAAACTTTGGAGTCCGACAGCTCGCTGTCAGATGTTCAAGGAGCAAGCTCCTTGACTCCAAAATAAAGGAGTTTTATGAACGAAGCCAAATATTCCTCCGCTGAGTTGATGATCATCAATGCCGCGCGCCTGTTGCGCGACGGAGATGTCGTCTTCGTCGGAGTCGGCCAGCCCAATCTTGCCTGCAACCTTGCCAAACGGACACATGCACCAAACCTTGTGATGATCTATGAAGCAGGTGTGATCGGCGCGGAACCTGCCCGCCTGCCCTTATCTATTGGTGATCCCACTCTGGTGAGCGGATCACTTTCGGTGGTGAGCATGTACGATATCTTCGCAAATTACCTGCAGCGCGGCAATGTGGACGTGGGTTTCATGGGCGGTGCGCAGATCGACAAGTATGGCAACATCAACGCGACCGTGATCGGCGGCTACGACCACCCCAAAGTGCGCCTGCCCGGCTCGGGCGGGTCGCAGGAGATCGCCGCCTGGGCAAATCGCTGTTACATCATGACGCCGCATCAAAAACGACGCTTCCCTGAAAAAGTGGAATTCATGACCTCGGCTGGATTTATTCGCGGCAAGGGAGATCGCGAAAAAGCGGGATTGCGCGGCGGAGGCATGCTGGCAGTGGTTACAGATATTGGTATCCTGGAGCCTGATGAAACCGGCGAAATGATCCTCACCGCACTGCATCCCGCAAAGACCGTCGAACAGGCAAAGGAAAACACCGGATGGGATTTGAAGGTCACACCTCAATTGAAAACTACCGAATTCGTGACTGAAAACGAATTAAGAATTTTACGTGAAGAACTCGATCCAAAAGGGATCTATCTCAAAGGCGGAGCATAAGTGAAACGCTCCATCGCAGTCGTGTCCATACTCTTATGGACGGGCATCATTCTCGGCACATTTTATGTTGTCCAGAAGCCAGGCTTGTTGAGAACATTTTCAGGGCTGGTGGATACCTTATGGACCCTGGTCACTGCCGCGCTTCTCCTTTTCAACGCGTATGGTCTCGGAACGAGGATCTTATTTTGGCTGAGACAGGAATCCATGGACGAAACGGATCGGCTCCTGCTGGGGACTGGTATCGGGCTGGGGGCGTTGGGGTTGCTCGGCCTGGCGTTCTCAGCCATCCAATTCGCGCGCGCGCCTGTCTTTTTTCTCGTTCTGATCGGTTTGACAATATTTTTCGTTTTCAGGAAAGATTTGGGGAAACTTCGTACTGATCTCTCGGCTTTTGCCTCCCGTTGGAATCTTTCCTTTAGCCAGTACAATCTCTTCACGAAAGTCATCCTCGTTCTCCTTCTCCTTTCTTCCTTCCTGCTGACCCTCGTCCCTCAATTCGAAGCCTTCGATGCCTTGCTTTACCATCTCGCCCAGCCTGCAAGAGTTTTACAGGATGGTGGATTGCAGCCGGTGGATGTTCCTCATTTCTGGT
>DASTJG010000221.1:0-13310 GCA_035716785.1 Anaerolineales bacterium | reverse complement strand
TTTTCGCTGCCCTGGCTGCTTCTTTGATCGCTTTGAATATCCCATTAAGTGCCGACATTCTCCACCCGGATATCACTGCCAGTTCCGTTGAGATTTTGGCAAACGATCTCCCGGTACTGAGTTGCTGCTCTATTTCACGGCGTACTTGTTCTTCCGTCCACTTTTGAGTCCCTATCAGTTCTCTAAACTCCTGCCTGTTCCAACCGGACAGTTTGATCACTTCAGCAACGACTTTTTCCGCAGATTTTGCAGTTCTGATTTTTATTCTGAGCACGTCGAGTAACTGAACCCCTGTCCACTTCCTGGCCGTTATCACCCCCTTTAGCACCTGGCGGACATCCTGCCTCTTCCAGCCGGACCTCTCAACCAGCTTCGTCAGGATTTTGTCTTTCAGTCTCCCATTTTCGAGTCGGTTTTCTATTTCACGGCGTACTTGTTCCTCTGCCCACTGATTCGCCTCTTTCAGTTTTTTGACCCGACTGACGATCTCAGACTTCCTCCAACCCGATCCTTCAAACAGTTGAGCAGCGATCTTATTTTCTGATTTGATCGCTTTGAGCTTCGCCCCGATCGCTTCGAGTAATTTTTGCTCTGTCCATTTTTCAGACCTGGACATCCCGGCGAGCACAGTCTTCACATCCTGTCGCTTCCAGCTGGAGAGCCTGGCTAATTTATCGGCAGAGATTTTCTTTATAGACTTCCCGTTTCTGAGCTGTCTCCTTACTTCCTCGCGCAATTTTGCATCTGTCCAGATCGCGCTTCTCCCAGCCTGGATCGACTTGAGTTTATTGAGGATCACGTGCAGCTTCCAACCCGATAGTTCAGCCAATTCGGCTGCGATCTTTTTGACAGGTTTCCCGCTCCTGACCTTCTGCCGAATCACATCGTCGAGCTGGGATTCCGTCCATTGCCTGGTCCGAACATCTTTCCAGGGCTGATCCTCCGTGTTCGAAACCACAACCACCTGCGGGATGTAGACGGGAACGATGTTCCGCTTTACCCATAACCCAGACCAGTAACCATCTACAATTGCATTTGTGAATTCGCGGTAGGAATATTCCTCCCAGCGGTTTTGAAATGGGTTGTAAATTTCCAGCCATCCCATATTTTTTCCAATGGGAGTGAGCTTATCCAGGACAACCCAATGGGGGACGTCATTTCCGCGTTTTAGTCTGCCTGTGCGACCATCGATGTTGACGCCTGCAATGAGAAAATGCGTTTTCAGCATTTTCGTGATCCTGCCTGGAGAGATCAGGCACTTTTTCAGGAACGGATCCGTTAAACCCCTGGTAAAGCCGGTGACATCCCCTTCCGTATTGTAGCCATAGGCTCTTAAGATGGTTTCCAGGTGAGCCGTTCCTGTTCCCAGGTTTCCTCCCATAACCTTTGCATACAGAAGCGGCTGAGACTCCTTCCAGCGCTCCAGGACAACATTGATCGATTCCTCCAGGATAAATGCAACACAGAACTCCCCGCATAATCTGGTCTTCTTTTTGCCGTCCACGTCGATATACTGCGCCGCGGTATACGCGGGATTTGGATTGCCAATTGCCACCTCGAATTTTGGGAGATCCTCAACGAGGCTGGCTGAGTGGGCTTTCTTTCTCTTTACCCAGAGTCCTGAATTTGTGCTAAACGAGTTATAGAATTCAGTGAAGGAATACTCCTCCCGCCTGTTAGGAAAAGGGTTGTAAATTTCAAACCGGTTTCCGTTGCGTGTGATCTTGTCGAGCACGACCCAATGGCCGGTCCTGATCGGGCTATCCTTCCTGACCAGTTCTCCCCCACTATAGATATTGATCATAACCCCGCTGATCAAATAATGCGTCCTGAGCATTTTCTGCAAGTCTTCCAGCAATTTTGTGGGGTTAACGGGATAGGTCAACGTTTCATTCAAGTATATAAGTTGATCCTCCTCGAAGTCATAACCATACTCACCGAGAACGGCACCCAACATCCCTCTCAGATCATTGACTGAGGTCGTTTCATCCCTGCCCGTGCCCAGGATTCGGTTATATGAACTCTCGGAATGCTCCTTCCATTTTGCCAGGACAGAATCAATATCATCATTGACAGTAAATGCGACACAGAGTTCTCCACACAGATTGTGCCTGACTTCGCCTTCCCATATCATATATTGGCGCGCGTCCTTCGGATCTGGTGTTGGATTTGGAATTACCACCCCGGAATCTGAGGCTTTTTCTTTGTAGTCATCCAGGTATGCATCGTTGATCCAGCCCATAATCCATTGAAGTCCTGCCCGAGCATCCTGAATTTGGTAAGCAACCTCTGACCAGGAAGTTTTGATCTCTCCAGCAGAAACACTTAGTTTTTGTCCGGTAGGCTCGACAATAGCACCTCGGCTCAAGCGAGTCGAAGGCCATGGTTCATCTGGTGTGCAGTAAACCGGGGTCAGGTCCTCAAAACACCACTTTTTTCCAGCCTTAAGTTCAGGCTGGGATGTCAGTACCGTCAGTGGCGGAATGGGAGTTGTAGGTATCAGACGAGTAACAGCTGTAGAGCTAACAACTGTTTGCTTCCTAGCCTGGCGCTGCCTATCAGGGATATGCCCCTTGTTTCTTTTTTTCTGTTCACCTTTGGGAGACATTTGATTACACCCTGTCTAAGATCTGTTTTCTGAAGCTGGCTAATAGATCCATCTTTCTGTTGTAATATATAAGGGAACCGTACAGATTCATTTTCCCCCACAAATGAACCAGAGCCAGCAAAGCTTTGTTCTGCCCCTGCAAGCACCTTGTTTCAGCCATGACCACTCCTATCCACCCAGACAGACTGGTGAATTTCGACCAGGCAACGATGTCAACAAGTGGATTGTATACGATTCCTGATTGATTGAGCAAGTTAACCAAAAGCCCTTGAGAAGAAATATCTTTTCAAGGGCTTTCCTACAACAGAACCGGACATCAGGGTCCAGCCACCGGCGTCAGTATTTCGGTGGGAACGGTTATTGATTCCATTGAGTCCATTGGTTCCGTGGGCGGTATTGAGGTATCTGTTGGCTGTGGCGGAGGAACCGGTGTATTCGTTGGAGCAGGCACCTCTGTATCCATCGGCACCGGCGTGTTGGAAGGAACGGGTATCGCCGTATCCGTGGGTCGGGATGTGGGCATGGGTGTCGCTGTTCTCGTTGGCACCGGCGTGTCGGTAGGAACGGGCATCGCTGTTTTTGTTGGCGGCAGCGTACTGGTAACCGGGGATGTCCTAGGGAGCTCTGGCGAGTCTTCTTTGGGTTCTTTGGTTGCATCGTCTGCCACTTTGAGCGATTGGGCCATAAACACTTCGACCTCATCAACAGCTGTCCCGGAATTTGCAAAGACGATCTTGACGAACCTTGCCATGACCGGTCCAAATTGTGCCTGGATCGTTTCTGACCCCGAAATCATACCGTCGAAACCAATCTGTTCCGACTTAAAAACCTCCGTATATTCAATGTAATCATTGCTGCTATTCCCATCCGCGTAAACACTATCCGAGAGAGCCACAGCAATAACAAATTGGCCCGGATCACGGTCATTGAAAGCGCCCAGGCGATCTCTGCCGAATGCGACCGTGTTGATGGTTATGGTTTTACCCAGGTCGATCTTGATCCAGCTATAGGAACTGTTACTGACCCAGCTTGCTCCCGGACCATACAAGCCATCATTCACATGGGCCGGTTTGTGAATTCCGTCATAACCAGGAAGTGTGTCTTTGGCTACCGCGGGGCGCGCGATTCCATTTCCCAGGAATGACAAATCCTCGCTTTTATCAAAATCTTTTACCAGACAGAGTGGCGGCAGATAACCGGGCTTACAGGTCACCTGTGATGTTTTGCCAGTGCTTGTTGTGGAGATAGCGCCTGACTGGACAACCCCACTTTGAGGGGAAGGAGAATTGAAAGCCTGTTCACGGTTTTTCAGCAAGGCTTCCACAAAAACCACCAACATCAAAACGGTGACAACCAGCGCTGTACGTGTCAGATTCATTGCCGGCATGAATAACGTCTTTACCTTGCGCAGGGATAAGTTTTGGATCGAAGCACGCAGCGCGTTCAATACATTGATCCTGCTCCCAAGTGCAATCTGACTCTTGAAAGCTGCGCGCCTAGCGGACATCAGATTTGGAGGATACTCTGCCTTAACAGACTTTAGCCTCTTGAAGAGTTGGATCATTTCCTGATCCTGGGTTAATTCTTCCGGAATCTCTGCCGTGCTATGCCGTTCAACCAACTCCATAAAAGCCGCTCGTCTGGCCGCGAACAATTCAGAGGGATACTCAACAGGAAGAGATCCTACACGCCTTAGGATTTCGATGATTTCTTCATCCCACCGTTGTCGGCTTTGTAGAGAGGGTGTTGGCTTCATTACATCACCTTATAGCCCAGAATCTTTCTCAACTTCGCGACGCCACGATTCTGAATCACTTTTACATTGTAGACATCTTTTCCAATGATCCCGGCAGTTTCGCGCAGACTAAAACCTTCCAAAAAGCGCAAAATGATGACATGTCGTTGATCATCCGTTAAACAATCTTTGATCGCCAGGCTTACAGTCTCAAATAGCATTCGATTCTCCAGCAGCGTCACCGTGGAGAAGTTGTCCTGTCGCAAAAAATCAACCACTTCAAGAGGCGCTTCACGACGGGAATGACGAGATTTGTCGATGATCAGGTGATAGGCCGTTTCGTAGAGGTAGGAACGCAGATTTGTACTCGGTCCATTCCCAACCGACAATTGCTCCAGGAGTTTTGCAAAAACATCCCCCACAATTTGATCTGCATCCAAAGGATCATTGCACAAGCGTAATGCATAGTTGTACAGGGGAGACGAATAAAGGTCAAAGATCCTTATCAACGCCTCGTGATCCATGCTCCTGGCGCCATCCAACAAAATAAGATCAGCTTCCATTTTACTCACCACTAAAAATTGACAGGACAATCATCCGCCTGTGCCGAAAACATAAGAATCTGCATAATTTCCATTTCAGTGAAAGGGCAAAGCAGCTTACCTTAGTACACAGGTATTAAAAGATATTCATTGTGACGGGATGAGCCTAATTGATTATGAAATAGAAAAACGGGAACTATGACCACCGCAATGTGAATTGCCGTCTTCGATGAACCCAAACCTGTTTGTATTATAGCACTAGCTGCTATGCATATACAATATACAGGAAATGCATTAATTTACCCGGGTAAAAAACATAAAAGCCCCTGATGAGCTTACGTCATCAGGGGCTCTCACTACAAATACTTTGGCGCTCTTCCAGGCCTGCTATTCCCAGGCAATAGGACCGGTTTTTCGATAATTTCTGGCCAAAAGCTCGAGGTCCAGTACGTTGATAACGCCGTCCCCATTCAGGTCGGCGGCGGCTGGAGCGGACATGTTGTAGCTCATGCCAATCGTCATCGCATCGAATTGATCGATGACATTGTTGTTGTCGATATCCCCGGCCAGCAGGCTAATGGTTGGCATGTCAATCACGTTTCCGGCCGTAAGCGTGACCGTGGCCTGGGCACTGAGGAAGCCGGGGGCTGCGGCACGCAGGGTATACATGCCAATAGGTTCGGTGAAACCGAAGAGCCCATCCTCGGTGACAGTACCGGAAGCTGCTACTGAACCATCCGCATTGAGCAAACTCACCGTGACCGGCTTGCTGGCCAGCACCTTCCCGGTCACCGTTCCGGTTGTAGCAGCAGGTGTTGAAGTCGGTGTGGGCGATTCAACCGGCGTAGAAGTGAATGTCGGTGTAGGCTCGCTCGGTGTAGCTGTAGGCGTAAACGTGGCCGTGGGGACCAATCCCAACCAGGTGTATGTGGAGACGATCTGCCCAAAGACAGCCTTCTCTGCAACTTCATCGTAGAGCGGTGGAGGGGTTGTGAACGCGCCAGGGTTGGCGGCTCGCAGGACAAAGTCCAGACTCACACAAACGTTATCGCGGGAAGTGGAGTACGCCGTCCATTTATTGATATGTCCGGCTGTGCCATCCTGACCTGTTTGCTTGAGGAACGAGATCCCGTTGATCACCACTGTTTCAGATGTTTCAAGCATGGATTGGGTTGCTAGTGGACTTTGGCAGGGATTGGCGTTCTGTGCCACGATCACCTGCAAATATTTCGTCCCCAAATTGGTGCCCGGCACACGGGGTAGATGAATGATGGTATCGGTATCCGTACCACCCGTCTCGATCTGGCTGTTCGGGGGATATTTGAACTGGAAACCAAAGGTGGAGTTCGTGAAGGTCAGCCAGTCACCGGGGATGGGTATAGGACTCGCTGTCACTGTCGGTGTAGGAGGGGTTTCCGGTGTAGACGTAAAGGTTGGCGATGGAGGAGGCTCAGCCGGTGTAGGTGTGAATGTTGGTGTAGGCGTGTCGCCAAGAACACTCAGGTTGCCAGGTACAGACTCTATTGCAGTTAGTACATTATCTCCTTTGGAGACGCGTGCATTACAGTCAACTGCGGTTTGGCCTGCTTGCAGACCTTTGAGATTAAAGATAAATGCACTCCCATCGGTTGTGGCTTTCCTGCCGTTGCTGCCTGCGATCGCAACGATGAATGTGCCATTCTGCGGTCCATTGATCGCCACCGCTGCATCAGTGCCAAAGAGATCGGCAACGGTTATGTTGCTTACCTCCGCCAGGCTGGCATTGTAGGTGCATGTGAACTCAGCACTGGTATATCCTTCCGCGGGCATATTATTCAGGCTGACTGTAGCGACTGCGCTCTCTCCCACATTTACACTCGCGGGATTCACCACGGTCGACACGTACGGTCCCGTGGGCACAGGCAAGTCATCCCTCTCCAAAAGCAGACCGTAGAAACCGTTTGCGGCTTGAGGCTGAATCTGGACGAAATAATTCCCGGCAGGTTGAGTGCTGGTCAATGTGCTTGCCCCACGTGCAATTTCATTTCCATTTGCGTCCAGCAGAACGATCAGAGGAACCAGACCGCTTGTGATCGGCGTCGCGGTCAATGTAAATTTATTCGTCTCGCTGAGCGTAAGTGACCAGCGTTCATATCGATAGGTATCCACGCTGCCGGTATAGATCGTATCCCAAGTGATGGGACCGCGCGACACAATTTGCAGGTCAAGCGCGTTCATGAGAAGCTGGAAAAGGCCCAATGTTGTACCATTTTTGGTAAACGTCGTTTTGTTGAACATTGGAAGATAGCCAATGTTCCAACCTGCCAGAGTCACATCTCTCATCGTGGGACGGATCATGAAATGCAGGTGCGGAATATTAATCTCTTTGCTGCCGGGGCAAAACTTTTGGGTCGAACCGTTGGCAATGATTCCCAGGCGCTGGTTGCGGTAAACCGGATCTCCCTTTTTCACCTGAACGTTCGCCAGGAACTGGTATTCTGTGATCCAGCCATTTTGATGGTCGATCTTCAAATGACAAAAAGACTTTTCGATCACCGTCCCGGCGGCGGCGGCCGTGACCCAAAAATTGGAGGTATTCTCCCCAACCCTCATATCCTTACGCGGGGCGAAATCAATGGCACCACCGACGGTAAACTGGTGTGAACTATCCATAGGACGTTTGGTGCCGTTATCCAGTCCATCAATGGCCATCCAGGCTACCCCCTGATCCCAGGGCAATTGAAACAAATCTGCCGGTGGAGGTGCCGTTGAGGCAAGCGCGCTGGCATTCGTCACTGGAAAAAACGACATCAGTAAAACGAACAAACTCATAGCCCGAAGCAAATTGTTAGTTTTCATGGTTACTTACTCCTCGTGTCTTTCAAATGGGCTATAAAAAAACAGTCCATCCCGGGTATTTCAACGCTGCTAGGATCCAAATACGAATAAAGCACTTTTTCCAAGGCGTACCACATCACCCGACTTCAAGATGGCAGAGCTTTTTCGAACTGCCTTGCCATTGACAAATGTCTCGCCACCCAGATCCATCAAGTAGTAGCCATTGTCCTTCGCAAAGATCTTGACGTGCTGGCTGATGACATGCGGATCATTGAGACAAATTTCGTTCAGGGTGTCGCGTCCAATGTAGCAAGGCAGTTTGTTCAAGGCAAAGCTTTTCCCGGCATGGGGGCCATGCTTGATTTGCAAAATGGGTGTCTGAGAAGCTGCTGGCACTTTTCGGGCAGTCGTTGACCCGATACGAAGGCTTTTGAATACGACAAACATCCCACCGATGAACAAGAGGGCTGCGACAAATGCAAGTGCTATTAACCAACCAGACACATGCCGAGTGGACGTTGTCGCCGGTTCAAGCGGCAGGATCGACCCTGATAGGGGCTGGTCGGCTTGAGAAGCAACCACCTCTTTATCGATGTTCAGAGCAAGATTCTTTTCAGCGATGGTGACGCCAGCAAGCGGAGCTGCAAACCCCGATTCATTACGGATGGCAAGCGCGGCACTCTCCAGCGTGAGATTTGTCTGGCAGCCTCCCAGGGTGACAAAACGGACCTCAGCCAATATGCCGTTCACTGTCTGAGGGGTGGTGCTGGCGTAGGAACCATCTACCAATCCGGCAGTTTGAGGCAGGGGCAACCCATTCATACCTGGGATCGTACTGGCAGCATTGACCGGCCGCAGGCATTCAGGGTCATAGCGGATTTGAAATGTAAATCCCTGTATAGGCGTGGCAGATGTTGCATTGACCACAGCAATGACCGTCTCTCCGGTCTTGTATGCCACTGTATTTGTTGTAAGCCAAATGCTCTCGGCGGTCTGGGCACTGACATTCGGTGCGACAGCGAGAGCAAGAATCGTCACAAGAATTAATACAGTAATAGGTTTCATCAAACACTCCAAAGATAGGGGCGCATAAAATATGCGCCCCTATTCATGGTATTCTGACTACCACTCAAGTGGACCGGTCGCTCGATAGTTACGAGCCAGGAGTTCCAGATCCAGTACGTTGATGATCCCATCATTGTTCAAATCTGCTGCAGGGGGAGTGGCTGTGTTGTAGCTCATCCCGATCGTCAGGGCATCGAACTGATCGATCACATTGTTATTGACAATATCGCCAGCCAGAAGGGTAATTTCCGGCTTTGTGCTGGTTTCCCCAGCCACAATCGTGACAGAACCTTCTGCACTGAGGAACCCCTCGGCGGTCGCCACCACGCTATAGGTCCCTGCAGGAGCTGTGAGGTTGAAGGTGCCGTCTGTGTTAGCAGTCACTGAAGTGACAAGCGTGTCTTCCGCATTGTACAGGCTGACCGTAACCGGCTTGCCGGCGTTGACCTTTCCGGTGAACAAACCTGAGGTCACAGGCGTGGCGGTTGGCGTGAGCGTTTCAACAGGTGTGGCAGTTGGCTCTTCCGTTACAGGCGTAGGCGTCGGTGATTCGACTGGCGTGGCGGTTGGCTCCTCTGTCACAGGTGTGGGAGTTGGCGATTCGACTGGCGTGGCGGTTGGTTCTTCCGTTACAGGGGTAGGAGTCGGCGATTCAACAGGTGTGGCAGTTGGTTCTTCCGTCACGGGGGTAGGAGTCGGCGATTCAACAGGTGTGGCAGTTGGCTCTTCCGTCACGGGGGTAGGAGTCGGCGATTCAACAGGTGTGGCAGTTGGCTCTTCCGTTACAGGGGTAGGAGTCGGCGATTCAATCGGCGTGGCGGTTGGTTCCTCGGTCGCAGGGGTGGGCGTGAATGTCGGTGCAGGTGTCTCTCCGGCGAAGAGGATATTGAGACTGGCGGGGGTGGAGGGAAGCTGCGTCAGGACATTGTCGCCTTTGGAAATGCGCGCGACACATTCGATCGTCGTTTGTCCTGCCTGCAAGCCTTCAACGCTAAACGTAAAGGCGGCTCCGCTGCCCAGAGCTTTTCTGCCATTGCTGCCTGCAATCGCAACAATGAAACTGCCATTCTGCGGAGTTGTGACCGCCATCACCGGATCAAGTCCAAAGAGATCGGTAACGGCAACGTTCCCTAGTTCGACCAAATTCGCATTGTAGGTACAGGTGAATTCAGCGCTGGTATAGCCTTCCGCAGGAACATCGTTCAAACTGACCGTGACCGTGGCAGTCTCGCCTACATTGATACTCGTCGGGGCGACAACCGTAGAGGCAGAGGGTTGGCTTGGCGAAACAACTTCCCGCAGAGTCAGCATGTAGAGACCCATGCCGCTCTCAGGTTGGACCTGGAAGGAGTAACTTCCGGCGGGCTGACTGCTGGTTAATGAGCCTGTACCACGCCCAAGTTCATTCCCGGTAGCATCCAGCAAAACTACCATTGGAACTACATCACCGGTAACCTTCGTCACCGTGACAACAAAATTATGAGAGGTGGTGAACTCGAAGCGCCAGTTCTCATAAATACCGGAACTGATGAAGCCAAAATAATTGGCATCCCAGTAGTTCAGGTTGCGATCGATCACCACGGCATCCAGGTCGGGAGCCGGGCCGGTGCTGGCGCTGACAGGTTGGGCACTCCCAACCAGGCTGAACAGCATGACCAGCGAGACAATGATTTGAAGAAGACGTTTCGATTTCATGAGCATTATTCTCCTGATAGAACATAGTTTGACAAAGCCGAATGACTCCCTTAAGTACGATTCAGGCTTTTATAGCCTCGATGCGTTACCAATAATTTTGTTTTTCTCCCAGATGGATATGTCAGTTAAGGTACCAGCTTGAGCGAACATGTGGCTGTCATTTTAAATTTGCAGCCAAATTACCTATAAAGATTTGTTTTGATTGTATGACTCTGTTGTCCTATGGCGCGTTGCAGGAGAGTTGCCACGATATTGCAAAATGATTGCACGGGAATCAGTACCTTTGGGTGAGGCAGAATCAAAAAAGGCAGCAGGCAAACCGCCTGCTGCCTTTCGTTATCCTTCAGCAATCGCTATATCTTATATCACGATACTTACCAATCTCCGGTTCGCCACGATCACTTTCTTCGGCTCTTTGCCTTCCAAGTACTTCTGTACTGCATCGCTTGTCAGTGCCACGGATTTGATCTCTTCTTCACTTGCATCAGCTGCGACATTAATGCGGTCGCGCACCTTGCCGTTAATCTGAACGGGCAGCTCGATCGTGTCATCTTTCGCGGCGGCTTCGTCGACTTTGGGCCACGACTGCTGATGGATCGAGTAGGGTCTGCCCATCTGATTGGTCCACAGTTCCTCGGCGATGTGCGGAGCGACAGGTGCCAGCATCTTCAAATAGATTTCCGTTGCTTCGTTCCACTCCGGGCTGCCGGCCGCGCCAGTTTCACGTGCTTTGTACATTTCGTTCAGCAGTTCCATCAATGCCGAGATGATCGTATTGAATTCAAAGTTCTCGAAGTCATTCGTCACGCGGCGCAGAGTCTGATGGACGCGGCGGCGTAGAGTCCGTTTGGTTTCTGCGGAGGCAGTTCCCGGGTGAGTTGGATCGGTGAACAGGGCCCAGGCTCGGCGCAGCCAGCGCGCGGTCCCTTCGATGCCGTTACTGTTCCAGGGTCCACCCTCCTGCCAGCGATAGGCGAACATCAAATAGGTGCGCAGCGCGTCGGTACCGAACTGTCCAACCAATTCATCCGGAGCAACCACATTGCCCTTACTCTTGGACATCTTATCGCCGTCTTCGCCCAGAATGATGCCCTGGTTACGCAGCTGCACCATTGGCTCATTGCCTTCGACGATACCCGCGTCCCGCAATGCCTTGTGGAAGAAACGGGTGTACAGCAAGTGCATGGTTGCATGTTCGATGCCGCCCGTGTAGATATCGACGGGCATCCAATAGTTGTATTCGGCTTCGTCGAATGGGCCCTTGTCATAGTGCGGGCTTAGATAACGCAGGTGATACCACGAGGAGCACATGAACGTATCCATCGTGTCGGTTTCGCGCGTGGCAGGACCGCCGCAGACGGGACATGCCGTGTTCTTCCAGGTCGGGTGCAGCTTCAATGGTGATTCGCCCGTCGGCTTCCACTGGACATCATCCGGCAGCATTACGGGCAGTTGATCTTCCGGCACAGGGTTCCAGCCATGGATATCGCAATAGATCATCGGGATCGGCGAGCCCCAATAACGCTGACGGCTGATCAGCCAGTCGCGGTAGCGATAGTTCACAGCGCGCTTGCCAATGCCGCGCTGTTCCAGCCATTCGGTCACAGCCTTGATAGCCGGATTCTTCATACCCTTGTCGTTGGTCGCGTGCGTGCCATTGAACGGACCGCTGTTGATCATGACACCTTCGTGCTCGTGCGCGGCTTCCATCGTGTCGCCGCGTAAGGGCGAGTCATGACTCGCCCCTACAGGCTGGATGACCGGAATGATCGGCAGATTGTACTTCCGCGCGAAGGCGAAGTCACGTTCATCGTGCGCAGGGACAGCCATGATCGCTCCCGTGCCGTAGGACATCAGGACATAATCTGCGATCCAGATTGGAATGCGCTCGTCATTGACCGGGTTGATCGCATACGCGCCGGTGAACACACCGGTCTTTTCCTTATCGACTGCCTCACGCTCGATGTCAGATTGGCGCGCGGCTTGTACTTTGTACTCGTCCACTGCGGCTTTTTGTTCGGACGAGGTGATCTTATCGACCAGCGGATGTTCGGGAGAAAAGACCATGAAGGTCGCGCCCCACAGCGTATCGGGGCGGGTGGTGAAGATCTCGATATCGTCGCCCATCTCTGTTTTGAAGATGACCGAGGCTCCCTCGCTGCGTCCGATCCAATTGGTCTGCAACGTCTTGACACGTTCGGGCCAATCGATCTCGTCGAAGCGCAGCAGTTCATCGGCATATTGCGTCGACTTGAAGAACCATTGCTCCAGGTCCTTTTTGATGACAGGCGTGCCGCAGCGCTCACAGTGACGGTCTTCACCCCAGACCTGCTCGCGCGCCAGGGTGGTGTTGCAGTTCGGGCCTCGCGTTCCCAGTCGAACATCGTGCCCATGGTCTTCAACTGCCGGCGCATGTTCTCAATGTTCTTATAGGTCCATTCCTTGGGATGGATGCCGCGCTTGATCGCGGCGTTCTCACCGGGCAGGCCGAACGCGTCGAAACCGATCGGGAACAGCACGTTATAGCCGTTCATGCGCTTGTAGCGCGCCCGCGCGTCCGATGGCGCCATCGGGTACCAGTGCCCGAAGTGCAGATCCCCGGACGTGTACGGCAGCATCGTCAACGCGTAATGCTTGGGTCGGCTGTCGTCGATCTGTGCCCGGTACAGCTTGTCGTTCGCCCACCGTTCCTGCCAGCGCGGCTCCAGTTCCCCTGGGTTGTACAGGGGTATCGCCGCGGCCCCTGCACGGATCGCGCTGGTGGCGGGTGCGACTTTCCTGGCAGGGGCTTTCGTCCGCGCGGTCTTCTTTGCAGGCGCGCGCTGCAAGGCCTTCTTCACAACTGGCT
>DASTJG010000220.1:0-7709 GCA_035716785.1 Anaerolineales bacterium | reverse complement strand
CCCACAAGGCGCTCTTATCCAGAGAGGCGGAGGGAACGGCCCTGCGATGCCTCGACAACCTGCCAGCGACTAGTCATCATTAGATGAAAGCTGAAAAGGTGCCAATTCCGACAGACGGATGTTCTGGGAGATGAGAGGGCTTCACATTTGAAGACTGATTGCCCTTTCTGTTCGTCTGAAGGGGCAATTTCATTTCTAAAGGAGTTTCAAAAAATGAGCAATACTTTCATGACGGCCGAGAAACTGATGTTCACATCGGAATCGGTAACCGAGGGACACCCTGACAAGCTTTGCGATCAAATCTCAGATGCCGTACTGGATGCGTGTCTCGAGCAGGATCCCATGTCACGCGTTGCCTGCGAAACCGCAACCAAAACAGGCTTCGTAGCCCTCATGGGCGAGATCACCACCAAAGCCTTTGTCAACTTCGATGAGCTGGCGCGCAAGGTGATCCTGGATATTGGGTATGACGACAGCGACAAGGGTTTCGATGGCCATACCTGTGCTGTACTGTCAGCCATTGCCAGCCAGAGCCCGGACATCGCACTTGGCGTTGACCATGCCATGGAAGACAAAAGCGGCGAGATGACCGAAAAGGATATCGAACACGTTGGCGCCGGCGACCAGGGTATGATGTTTGGCTTTGCCTGTAACGAAACCGCGACCCTCATGCCCATGCCCATTTATCTGGCGCACAAATTAGCGCGTCGGCAGAGTGAGTTGCGCAGAAGTGGAAGCGTCTCATGGCTTCGTCCCGATGCGAAGAGCCAGGTCACAATTGAATATTCGTGCGGCAAGCCCGTCCGCGTCGACACTGTTCTCATCTCCACCCAGCACGCGCCGGATGTCTCTCACTCGGAAATTGCTGAAGTGGTGACGGAACAGATCATCATGCCAACGTTGCCGGAAGGTTTGGTGGATAAAAACCTCAAGGTCTTTGTCAACCCGACCGGGCGCTTCGTCGTTGGCGGTCCCATGGGCGATGCGGGCGTGACCGGGCGCAAGATCATCGTCGATACCTATGGCGGCATGGGTCGTCATGGCGGCGGCGCGTTCAGCGGCAAGGACCCCACAAAGGTGGACCGCTCCGCAGCCTACGCGGCGCGCTATGTGGCGAAGAACATCGTCGCCGCAGGTCTCGCCGACCGCGTGGAAGTCCAGGTGGCGTACGCCATCGGCGTCGCGCACCCGCTGTCGGTCAATGTGGAAACCTTTGGCACCGCCAAGATCGCAGATGACAAGATTTCCGCGCTCATCAGCGAATTCTTCGACCTGCGCCCCGGCGCGATCATCCGTGACTTCGACCTGCGCCGGCCGATCTATCGCAAGACTGCCGCCTACGGTCACTTCGGACGCGATGATATCGAATTCCCCTGGGAACGCACTGACAAAGCCGCGGCATTGAAGAAAGCCGCGGGATTGTAGGAACAAGCCCAGTAAACAAGTAGACAGGTAAACAGAAAGCGCCTCTGAAATTCAGAGGCGCTTTTTCCATTCCTGGCTATCTTATATTAGGGTCCAATATAGGTATTTCGGCGGGACTCAAAGGCATCGAAGAAGTATGTGCCACGCGTGCCTGTGTCGATACCAGAGTACGGACCCAACACCGCCCAATCAATCCGGTGCGTATCGTTGTCAATATTCGTCAGCTCCGCAATCTGCCCACCATCCAGCCATACCCGCAGCACCCCATCATTCGCTCCCGGCGCACCGGCTGCCTGCCATTCCACTTCAATGGTGTGCGGAGCATCGCTCAGCGTGACCCAGTTGGTAGTCACCGAGCTTGCGCTATCGTTCAACAAAACGCCGCTCACCTGGTAAAAACCACCGGAATAGCGGAAGTTGATGCGCACCACTTCTACCGTGGAACCCATCAGCCCACTGAAGATGTAATGGGCATTGCCGCTTGCCATGGAGATCCCGTTGGGATCAAAGTAGAAGCGTGCTCGGTAGTGTGCTTCGGCAGCCGGCCGGTCATCTGCCACATACATCGGATTGTTGTCGTCAATGACGATCTGCAATCCCTGGCTGCCTGCCAGGGCTGCAGAGGGGCTGACACTGAGATCACCCGCATCTGTGCTACTGGAAGGCCAGGCAGAGGTATCGCCAGACTCAAAACCATCCACAAAGATCATATCCGGGACTTCCAACGTGTTTGTCGGCGTGAAAGTTAATGTCGGTGTAGAAGTGTTGGTTGACGTTGGACCGGGCGTGAATGTTGCCGTGGCTGTTGGGGTGTTGGTGAATGTGGGAGACGGTCCCGGTGTATTTGTCTGTGTCGGAGTTGGAGTGTTCGTGGGTGTATTCGTTGGGAGGGGGCCCGAAGAGGAGAAATGGAATGCATCTACATCGTTGGCGACCAATCCCCAGGCGCTCCCGTCAAAATAGAGAGCGTTGGAGTACGTACAGGCGGTCACACTACCAGTCGAGGTTGGCGCACACACAAAAACATCCTCATTGATCCCCGAGACGCCGCTTTCATCAAACCAACCAGTCGGGTCACTGTTCACCACAAAGTTCCCCAGCGTGGACAAATAGAGGTTTCCATTGGAGGTCACGTCCAAGGCATCCACATCTTCGCCATCGGTGTCGGCCAGCACAACGTCGGAGCCATCGAAGTACACTGCCCAGGTGCCACTGGTAACCGATCCCAGTGATGTGGGCGTAAAGGACAGAACATCCTCATCAGCACCCGTAACCCCGGTCACCGAGACATTGCCGGTCGTGGAGACCAGGATGTGTCCATCTGCCAGCAGGGATATCGCATCCAGGCTCTCAGCAGGTGCTGTCAGAGAGACATCACTTCCATCCAGGTACATGCTAAAGGTGCCGGCTGTGGTCTCTCCCAACGATGTAGCATCAAAGCGGACCACATCCTGTGGGGCAGCGGTGATCCCATTGACCGTGACGGCTGTGTCGAAGGCCATCAGGAGTGAATCAGCATCGATCATCGAGAAGGCGGTCAGATCTGCGCTGCCCAGGCCCACATCCGAGCCATCGAAGAACAGGCTCCAGGTTGAGCCATCAAAGCGCAAAACATCTTCGTCTGCAGAGGCAATCCCTCCGATGGTCTGGTCATCCGCCAGAGAAATAAACAAAGGGTTCCCCGTGGAAGGCGGAGTGGGCGTTGCGACAGGTGTTGCCGTACCTTGATTGGGAGGCAGAGGATCGTGTTCGTAGATAAAAATATCTGCCACACCATTCGTATCACCCGGGACCAAATTAGTTGCCGCTGACCTGAATATAAGAAACTCTCCGGTCAGAGAGATGGTTGGGTATATCGCTTCCCCCCCAATTCCCTCCGCTCCGTTCGATGCCACCGAAACGCGCCGCGTGGTTCCCAACAATGTATCCCGGACAAAGATATCTCCCTGGGCGTTGGTGTCGCCAGGCACGAGATTGGTCGCATACGAATCGAAGACCACAAAGCGTCCATCTCCTGAAATCGATGGCTTGAGAGAATCATGGTCGGCAAGCTCGCCTCCCGAGGATGTCGAAACCAGGGATGTCGTTCCGGTCTGCCGATCATGGACGAAAATATCCCAACTTTGATTTGTATCTCCGGACACCAGGTTGGTGGCTCCTGACCGGAATGCCACAAAGCGTCCATCCGCCGAGATGGTGGGATACCACGAATGACCGGCCTGCGCCTGGGCGCCGCTGGACGTCACAGAGACACGTGTCGTCTGCCCGGTTTGGACGTCATGAACGAAGATATCGTCCCTGCCATTGGTGTCATTGGACACCAGGTTCGAGGCAGAGGAGTGGAATGTTATAAAACGTCCATCCTGAGACATACCGGTATAGTACGAATGTCCATTGGATTGTGCCCCGTTCGACGCCACCGAAACGCGTCTCATGAGACCTGTCTGCATGTCCCGCACGAAAATGTCATATCTGGAATTTGTATCCCCAGATACCAGATTGGGCATGGAAGAGTTAAAGGCAATGTAGCGTCCATCTGCGGAAACGGTTTGATGATAAGAACTTCTACCGCTACTGCCAAGTCTGTTATTCGTGCCTACCGAAACCGCCGTGGTTGTGCCAGTTTGCAGATCACGCACAAAGACATCATAGGTCCCACTTGCATCGATTTGAGGCACCAGGTTGGTCGCGAGAGAGAGAAAGGTGGCATACCGCCCATTCGCCGAAATGACTGTATCGTAGGAGTGATCGTTTCCCTGGGCACCAGCGGTGCTGAGAGAAACGCGCCGGGTTATGCCAGTCTGCACATCGCGTACAAATGAGTCCGAAAATCCATTGGTATCGCCAGCTACCAGGTTCGATCCATAAGAATTGAATGCAATGTAGCGGCTATCTTCAGATATAGTCGGCCAGTCTGAAAAATCGTTGGGTTGAGATTCGTCATCTGCCAGAGATACACGGCTCACATCCCCCGCTGCTGCAAGCACCTGATGGACAAATTGAACACCGAAAAAACTGCTACTTAAGAATACAATAACCAATAAAATACGGGCTAAAAACAATTTATCACGTTTGATGGACATAGTGTGATTTCCTCGAATTCGAAATCCAATCTGAAATGAATTAAGAATTTCTAATGTATTGTTTTGGTTTTAGATGGATCTTTTCTACGATAGACAACTCCTTTTCATCACAGGAATGATGAATTTTCTTTCCTGACATTTCCTGCCAGGATAATAAATGATAGAGCCACAGGGTTCACATCGCTCTGTGACTCTCGGCCATTTCGGCAAGACTGGATAATTCAGTAAATATTTTGTTGCCCCCCTGAAGCAGAATAAATACAGGAAACTAGACGGAATTTGAGGTCGCAGGTTACAAAACAACAAACCTAATTGTCTATACCGGTTGAGTCGGCAACCCGGTTGCCATCGATCCAAGAACATGAGACCACCGTAGTTCGCGCCTGCTCATCAACGAGTTCTTCGACCTGCGCCCTGGCGCGATCATCCCCGACCCAGGCTGTAACGAATCAAATTTCCAGTAATTAACAAACAGGACAGTCGTGAGACTGTCCTGTTGCAATTATAGGGTCATCTGAAGCAATTGTCTTCTGTTATGGGTGCGCGTGAGGAGTAGAGGTTGAGTTTGGATCCACGAGCGCGGGGGGTTCCGTGGGCAGAACGATCGTTGGAGATGAAGCGGGGATATTGGTCGCAGTAGGCTGGACAATCGTTTGGGATGAGGCAGCTGGCTGCGTCGCAGCAGGCAGGACGTTCTTCTGGGCTGAGGCAGACGAACCCAACGTAAGCAGGAGCACCTGATAATCAACCTTGGCATCGCCGCTTTCATTATTCGAACGCAATTGAATACGCACCTCATTCCCAGCTGATCCATATTCCTTACGCATCGAAATCTTGAACTTCAACAATTGCCATTGCTTCTGAGTACCGGATGCAGTTCCAAGTTCTACCCATTCCTTTTTGTTCCAGTTATAAATCGACCACATCCATTTCTGTTTGGAAGTAGCAGTGCCTTTGAAATTAACTACCAAAGACACTTCAGACACGGACGCGGCAGGGATGTTCGCAGGAACATTGAAGGACAGATAACCTTTATAAGCAGAGGAACCCGGTGTTTGAAAGACGACATATTCGCCGGGGTTATCGTTTGTGCCAGTCTGTTTGAGAGAGCTCAGGCTGGCAAGTGAACCGTTCGTCGCCCCATCTTCTGTCTTTAGTGAGGCAGGTGCGATTGTCTGCACATTGGCCGGTAAAGTGGGGAGGACCGGCGGCTTTGTGTTGGTGGGAACATTGGTAGGAACAGCAGTACTGGTGGGCATGGCTACACTTGTGCTGGTTGGCATGGTTACGTTTGTGCTGGTGGGCACAGTTGTAAGTGTAGAGAACGGCGTAGCAGTCGCAGGGTTGACGGCCGTCGGCGTCGGCGTAAACACGGAAGTGCCTGTCGCTGTCACACCCGGCGTTTGAGTTTGCGGTGCTGTGGCTGTCGGTGCAGGATTATCATGTGCGTGGCCTTGAAACATAATCCAGCCGCTGGGCCGACCGTTGAAATAGATATCGTGATCCCGGATGGGTTCGCCTGCCGGTCGAGGTCCACTTGTGTTGCGGCTCCAGATCGCCGTGCCTACAGGCGCATTGACGATCTTCAAGGGGACACAATTCGAACCCGGCGCGGTACAGCCCTGCACAATATTTCCTTTGCTGTCTGTGTAGCCTGTATAGTTCACAATTCCGTCTTTATCGGTATCAAGCGCAGCAGGGATCATGACATACACGGTGAACACATGATGCTCCGAGTCGTTGAACTTGCATTGAAAATCGGGGCAGAGAAAGTGTTCTTTGTAAGGATCTGAGGCGTCGATGCTTCCCCAGTTATCCAGCGTTCGGTAGAAGAAATAGCCCATGTTGTTGTATCCATAACGATTATGAGCCGTCCAAATCCACATATTATCGCCCGATGTTCTTCCCTGGATTTGCTGCCATGTGTTTTTGGGTGCGCGGTATGGGTCGGAATGGATGGTCTGCCCGCCAGGACCACCACACGCCGTTTGTCCGTTCGCTTGTACGGGGTCGATCCCTGGCAAAGGCAGGAAATTCGTTTTGTATGCCTCATGCAGGCAGCCAAAGTCTGCCCAGCCACCCGTTTGGATCGTTCCCTTTATAGAACCTTTCTGGATCTGGGCTTCCAGGTAGTAGCTGTGGAAGCGTTTCACCATGTGCGCGTTGCCGCCTGCATCGTGGTACTGGATGCGAAAACCGGAAACACAGTTGATCGATCCAAGATATCCGTAACCTTCCGCCGCGCAGTTGGGCTGAGGGTTGAGATTGACGTAATACTTGTATCCTGTATGTCCACCCATATCGTTCTCGTTTGGAGTCATCCACGGATAAGAGATCGATTGTCCACTCCACAATGCGCCCGCGGAGCCAAAAATAGAGTTGGCTGACGCCGGGTCATCATTATGTGTGTGGTCGTAATGGCATCCCCGCTCACTATCCCACAAGCCGTGGAACTGCGTGTTGTTATGAGTTGGACAGAGCGGCGCATCTGGAGAAGGTGGGACCCCCTGCGGGGCAGCTTGCGCGTTTGATGGAACTACAATCGCAAGCAAACATAGTAAGGCAAGAAATATTTTTAAACGTTTCGCTAACATGGTACCTCCAATGTCTTTTGTCGATACTTAAACGCTTGCACTGAGTTTGTACAAGTCCGCTACATCAAAGCGGCTGCACGGCGTTGCCCAGGCAAAGCCCTTGTCTTTGGCACGTACACTTTATCTTTACGCGCGATTATGCGCGAGGCAAATAGGACGGCGAAGTTGTCTGCAGTGAATTGGGATCCGGCTTCCACCATGGAAATCCCGCCCGTTGGTGGAGGGAATAGAGAGATGATCATCACAACCAGCAATGTGATGCGGATAGCAAATCTCTTTCTTACCTGACATGCTCATGCACATACCTCCAAATCGTTTATAAAGTTTTATGGAGCGCCCGTTGTTGTAATTTGCCCAGTGATACATTGCATTCCTATTTTGCGAAAGGCCGGGTGCAAAATAGCTGCAAACAATTTTGTAAGAAAATCAGAAACCAGGGGACCATCCACCTAAAGTACCATTCACCTACCCGAAAAATTGCTGATTTTTCGAAAAACTATAGCTTTAACAGGAACAATCGTAACGGCCTTCACAGGTGAGGCTGCCAATTTATCGACCTGAATTGATCTTCTTTACCAAATTCCCAGAGCATCACAAATGAATTGTG